>JBAUII010000054.1:0-16607 GCA_049682815.1 Thermodesulfobacteriota bacterium
CTCTTGCCTCATCAAGAAATGCCCTTTCATATGCTCCTCCTATAAGGTGCATATTACTTCTTTGCTTACTCTTTGAGAGGACATTTCTAAATAGTTAACTAGAGGACATTTCTAAATAGTTATGACAATGATATCTAATGGCACTTGACATTCTGATTCTAATGTTTTAGCTTGTACCATAAACTCTAGTAGATTCGAGGAGGGGTTTTTTATGCCCGGGATTGCAGTTGGAAATAACGAGAGCATCGATAGTGCGCTGAGAAGGTTCAAAAAACAGGTGGAAAAGGGTGGAGTGTTGTCTGAGGCTAGAAAACGCGAATACTATGAGAAGCCCAGTGAGAGAAAGAAAAAGAGGTTTTACGCTGCAAAGAAACGCTCGCTGAAAAAGGTCAGAAAGGTTTAACCAGCTCGTTTTCAATTTCTTTGCAAATGATAAGGTCCGGGAGGGAACACTTTCCATTGAAGCATTATTTACCTGATATTTTTTTTCGCATCCGTTCTTCATCCAAATCAGCTGATTTTTAATCGAGATTTTTTAATTGAGTTTTATGGCGAAACATTCCTATGAATCGCTTCTAAGAGAGATAAAGGGGAGGCTTAGTATTACAGGTCTAGTTGAAACCTATGTTTCTCTCAAAAGGGCAGGAAGGGGCTCTGTAGGACTCTGTCCTTTCCATGATGATAAGAACCCGTCTTTTCATGTAAATGACGATATTGGTGTATTTCATTGCTTTGGTTGTGGTGCGGGTGGAGACATAATCGGCTTTGTAATGAGGTATAAGAATCTCACTTTTAAGGAAGCGGTTAGCGAACTTGCGAGTAAGGCTGAAATTAAAATTGAGAATCGACCCGTTCCCGCCAATAGGAATTCGGGAAGGGAGTTATCGTTTAAAGCCAACGCATTAGCGTGTGAATACTATCACGAAATGCTGACTAAAAGTGCGGAGGGTAAAGGCGCCAAAAATTATATGGAGAAGAGAGGATTTTCAGATGAGATCATAAGAGAGTTTCGATTGGGCTATGCGCCTCAGGGTTGGGATAAATTAGATAATTTTTTGAGAAGAAAGAAATTTCCCTTGGAAATCGCGGAAAAGAACGGTCTTGTCATTAAGAGAAGTAATAGAGAAGGGTATTATGACAGGTTTAGGAACAGAATAATATTCCCTATTGTTGATGTAGATTCGAAGGTTGTCGGTTTTGGCGGACGTGTCATCAACGGTGAGGACAGTCCTAAGTATATTAACTCGCCGGAGTCTGAAATTTATCACAAAAGAAGTGTCTTCTTTGGGCTAGATAGATCCAAAGATTTTATTCGAAGAACAGAGAAAGCAATTATAGTTGAAGGCTATATGGATTATCTTTCACTTTACGCCGCTGGTATAAAAAATGCCGTTGCTACCTTGGGGACTTCATTAACACAGGAACATTCCTTATTGCTTAGGCGGTATACGGACAAGGTAGCGGTCGTATTTGACGGGGATAAATCTGGGAAAGATGCTTCGATTAGGGTTCTTGAGGTTTTTTTAAAGGTAGGAATATCACCCTCCATCGTAGTGTTACCACAAGGACACGATCCTGATTCATTCATTACGACGAGTAGCGGGAATGAGTTCTTAAGGTTGGTTGATAATGCGACTTCCTTGACGGACTTTTTTATTGAAAAAAGTCTGGCGTCATTTAAAGAAGGTATTTTAACCAGGAATAAAGCAATTCAGAGAATAATTGAGATGATAGGGTTTATGCGAGACTCAATTGAAAAGACTCATTATATAAAAAAAACCGCCGAAATTTTTGGGCTCAGGGAACATGAGTTATTTTCATTGATGAAAAATGTAACGCAGCCCCGGGTTCCGGAAAGCTCCGGTCTGGTAGAAAAAACCAATTCACATGAGAAAATGCTTCTTAAGATTGTTTTAAAGTTCCCACAGTTATTACAGCTCCTGAGGGATGTTGGTATTGTCCAGTACTTAGGTGATAGTGAGATTAAGTCTGTTTTAAGAGAAATGTTAGAAAGGGATGTTATAGAAGTATCGGCACTTCTTGTGCGGTTCAATAATACCACTACTCAAGAGATCGTATCCGAAGCGATATTCTCGTCCAATGATGTTACGGATGAAGACACTGCCAGAAAAATGATTGAAGACTGCATCAGAAAGATTAGGCTGCGGAAGCTAGAAGAAAGGATGAGATACCTCAGGGTAGAAATTGAGCAAGCTACTAACACAAGAGACGACGTGCTGGAGAAACAACTCATAAAGGAATATAAAGAATGCAGAGAATTAGTAGAACATGAGAAATCGGTAAGGGGAGGAATGCATGAGGATTAAGAATAGGGTTGAATACCCTATAAAGGATGAAGAAGAGAATCTTACTCGTTCTCTCGTAAAATTGTGTGCCGAAGACGAAGTTGATGAGGATAATCTAGACGATAACGGTTGTGAAGATGATGAAAAATACGATGCAGAATTAGCTTGTCAAACAAATGGATTTGATCTGAGGACCGGTGGTGAGAATTTAAACGAATATGATCTGATTAGGTTTTACCTACATGAAATAGCCGGTCACTCTCTTCTTTCAAGAGAACAGGAGATCAACATCGCAAAGGAGATAAAAAAAGGGAAAAGGATGATTGCAAAATCTATTCTTGTTTCTCCTATAATGTTGAATGAAGTAATTAAACTTGGAGATAAACTAAAGAAAGGTACCCTCAATGTAAGAGATGTTACGAGCTCGATCGATGAAGACACTGATGATCTAGGAGAAGAAGAGATACTGTTTGGTATAAGTAGGTCAATTAACGCCATAAAACGTTTGTGGCAGGAGACCGAAAGGATAAAAAGGGAAATCAATTTATCTCCTAGAAACCGTGATAGGGCTCGAAAAAAGATGATTAAGAAAAATAATGAAAAAATAATCTCATATTTAGAGGATATAAATCTCAGCCGAAATCAAATGGACAGAATACTGGCGATCGCAAAGCAGCACATCAACCGTAATGAGCTGGTGCAAAGGGGATATATTGAGATTCGCAAAGGGGGGGGTTCCGAAGGGTCTAAATCGAAAAAGAGGGTCAGAACGAAGATGGAAGAGCTGGTGAGGGGAGCGCGGGAACAAAGTCAGAATCTTAAATTAGCGCTATGCGGCATAGAGCGGGGAGATAGGAGGGCTAATAGGTTTAGGCGGAAGCTCATTGAGTCAAACTTGAGATTAGTCGTTAGCATAGCGAGAAGATATATAAATCGTGGTCTTCCCTTCCTAGATTTGGTTCAAGAGGGCAACGTTGGACTCATGAGAGCAGTTGAAAAATTCGAATATCAAAGAGGTTACAAATTCTCTACATATGCAACATGGTGGATACGTCAAGCGATTACCAGGTCTCTTGCCGATCAATCCAGAATAATAAGAATACCAGTACATATGACCGAAACAATCAATAGACTCATCAGGGTTTCAAGATCGCTTGTTCAGGACCTCGGGCGAGAGCCAATGGCGGAAGAGATATCGAAGAAGGTTGGTCTGCCGTTAGAGAAGGTACTGAGGGTTCTTAAGATTTCCAAGGACCCGATATCCCTTGAATCTCCGATAGGAGACGAAGAGGATAGTAGACTTATGGATCTAATCGAAAACAAAGATTTGGCCTCCCCACTTCAGGTGCTTGAAATGAAGGAATTAAAGGAGATAATGAACAATGCCCTGACCTCTGTATTAAGTAAGAGGGAGGAAAGCATAGTAAGGCTTCGCTTTGGAATAGATGGCGAGAGGGAACACACTCTGGAGGAAGTGGGTCAGGAGTTTAAGGTGACGAGAGAAAGAATCAGACAGATAGAAGTTAAAGCAATTAAAAAATTGAAACGAGCCGGTAGAGTCTTTCCGATAAAGAGTTATTTAGAAAAGTCTTAAAATTCTTGTGTATCCCGCCTGCTAAATTCGTTAATTTGATTCTTATTCTTTATTCCTGTATCAGGGAATGCTTACATTACGCTTATGTTATTTATGCGAGTAGTAGTGTTTGATCCACCTACTTCCTAAAGAAGAATATACAGTTCTGGGCCGATATTGACATTATTGCTTTATTTGTTAGATTTTATGACTGAATCTGGGTGGCTATGCTGAAGAGGAAACGCCCGGTCCCATTCCGAACCCGGAAGCTAAGCTCTTCAAGGCCGATGATACTGCATCCCTACGGATGTGGGAAAGTAGGTCGCTGCCCTGATTCTTTTTTTTTGTTGTCTCGATGGATTACTCGTTTTTCTACCTTACTCAGTTTTAATTCAGGAAAAATCTTATGAATACTAAAACCCGCCTCGCAGTTTTTGTGTCAGGAAGCGGTACCAACCTCCAGGCAATCATTGATGCAAAGATTCGAACGGTGGAAATCGCATTGGTGTTTAGTAATAATCCCAATGCATACGCAATCGAGAGAATAAAGAAATATGGGATATCTTCTTTAGTTATAGATCATAGGGAGTACTCTTCCAGAGATGATTATGAAAGGGAAATACTGAGATCAATCGAACCTTATAATATTGACCTAATTGCCCTTGCGGGTTTTATGAGAATTCTATCTCCATATTTTGTCAGTAGGTTCAAAAACAGAATAATGAATCTTCATCCCGCACTCCTACCTGCGTTCGCTGGAATCGATAGCGTTAAGCAGGCACTCGAATATGGTGTAAAATACACAGGATGCACGGTTCACTTCGTGGATGAAGGAGTCGATACCGGTCCAATTATATTACAATCAGTCGTTCCAATATTTGAAAATGATACCGAAGATAGCCTTTTGGAGAGGATCCATGAGGAAGAGCACAGGATTTATCCTGAAGCAATTAGACTATTTTCAGAGGGAAAGTTAAAGATTAGGGGTAGGAGGGTATCGATTGAATCCTAAAATTCGTAGAATGATATATTTTGGTAGGCTAAATCATTTCATTTCCCGACAGGTACCATATCAACGTTAATATAAACAGATCATAGATCTCTACCGACAGCTCTCGCCACAGGACGTGCTTTTTCCATAAGGGTGGCAAATTTCGAAGGCTTCAAAGACTGGCCCCCGTCGCTGACCGCAATCTCTGGTCTAATATGCACTTCGATCAGTAAACCGTCTGCTCCCGCTGCAATCGCGGCTAGTGACATTGGTATTACGTATTGCCAGTATCCTGTACCATGGCTTGGATCTGCGATCACAGGAAGATGAGTCTTTTCTTTTAATACCGGTATGGCATTTAGGTCGAAGGTATTTCTTGTGGCTGTTTCAAACGTCCGTATGCCTCTTTCGCAGAGAACAACATTCAGATTACCTTCGGAAAGGATATATTCTGCGGACATGAGAAATTCGTTTATGGTTGTAGACATTCCTCTTTTTAGCAAGATAGGTTTGTTCGATCTACCAACGCGTTTGAGCAGGGCGTAATTTTGTGAGTTTCTTGCACCAATCTGGAGCATGTCGCTGTACTCAGTCACAATTTCTAAATCATCAGAGTCAAGAATCTCTGTTACGATTGGTAATCCTGTCAAATCTCTGGCTTTTGCAAGAAGTTTTAATCCCTTTTCTCCAAGACCCTGAAAGGTGTATGGTGATGTTCTTGGTTTATAAGCGCCGCCCCTTAGAATTGTTGCTCCAG
This sequence comes from Thermodesulfobacteriota bacterium, assembly GCA_049682815.1. Classification (GTDB taxonomy): domain Bacteria; phylum Desulfobacterota_D; class UBA1144; order Nemesobacterales; family CSP1-2; genus DASWID01. Next base: position 5,628 of record JBAUII010000054.1, read on the forward strand.
CATCCTTTACCTGTTTTGCGGTTTCAAGAATCTGCTCTTCGTTTTCTACCGAGCATGGACCTGCCATTACTTGTAGTTTTTGGTTTCCAATCTTCACATTGCCAACTGTTACGACTGTGTTTTCGGGATTAAATTCCCTGCTCGCAAGCTTGTACGGCTGGAGTATCGGAACAACATTTTCTACCCCTTCTAGAACACCCAGGGTTTCAAGATGATGCGGTTTTCCTCTTTCATCTCCTATAACTCCTATAACGGTGCGGAACATCCCTCGAATGACATGAGAACTGTAACCTAGTTCGTGTATCGTTGAGATAGCTTTTTCAATTTGCTGCTCGCTGGCATCACTTCTCATTACCACAATCATAGCCTTATTGCCTCTCCGTTATATCGGTCGTAAGAAATTTTGATAGATTCTGATAATACATAGAAGGTACTTTATTGTCAATTTTTAAGGGGTGTTAACAGGCTTATCGCTTGAATGGTGATAGGGCGAACTGTTGAGAATGGACTATGAGAGTGTATAATTAACTGTGACGCTAGTCCGAGGAGGTTGATTATGATTAAGCAAACCTTATTCTTCTCGTTGTTTATTATAGTTGCGGCTATCCACACGCCGATTAATTCGTTATCCCAATCAACGAGTGGCGGAACGGGTGTAGTATCACCTAATGCACAGCCACCGAGTGGCGGATCTCAAACCCCGGACGTTCTCCAGGGTCAACCCGACTTCCCCGACTACATTGTAGCTCCGCGTGATAACCTAAATTCCTTTGGACTTTCCACGATGAGTGGTAGTAAAGATGTTGAGTACAGAGATAGTGTTGGTACTCTTGGCACAACCACCAAGCGACCCAGCAATGTTGAAGTCAATAGGCCCAAAGAGCAGATTCCGGAAGAAGGTGCTGAGGAGAAAAATCAAGGATCGGAAGATAGTTTCATTCAAGCGGATATTGTCAATCAACCTCCTTCAACCTCTCGTAAAGATAAACAGGCGAGTATCTACAGGTGGACCGATGAAGATGGTGTATTGCATGTCACAAATGACCTAGGAACGGTGCCTCCAAAGTATCAAGAGCAGGCGGTAAGACAATCCAGTACAGGGCAAGGCGTTAATCGGTAAGTAAGATTAATTATCCTTCTTTCTTTCCCGTAGGCTGCTTTATTTTTTCATCAAGGGTGTCTAACTTTCCTGAGAGTCGTTTGAGCTGACCTTCCATTGTAAACACCGAGTCATGTAAGCTCTCTATTCTTCTAAGGAGCAATACACCGATGATGATTAATGGTAACAATATAAATATTATATGAAACCAGTATCCGGCACCCTGGGGGTTACCAGCGCAACCGCCTAAAATAAACGCCACAGATAAGAGTTTAATAGTGTTTGTAAGATGCATCATCCGTCTGGACCTCCTTTGGATTTATTGGTATGTGCTCGTCCATTAATTATCATCAGATTAAATCTACCCTACTCATTTAATCTTACATTATTTATATTTGAATTTGAATAAGTAAAAACTTATCTGGACGATTTGGAGTGGAAGTCATAACCATTATGATGAGATCCTCATACTACTAGGAAAATGGACAACGAAAATGAATTTGTCAGAATAGTTATTCTCAAAGGTTTCCTTTATACAATTGTTGGGAATTCATCTAAGAATTGTTTTGACTTGCATAGCGCAGGTAAAAAATTTCTCGCCCCCCCATCCGATATTCGATTTCGTATTTTGTTAAAGGTCTGTTAGTGAGTTTATTGGTGTAACCAGGGGATTTGAACGAGTTTTTAAATCTACTGTTTTGATTGAACACCGTTAGGATATGCTCTATGTAATCTCTGTGATCGCTGGCTATCTCTAGCAATCCCCCCGGTTTCATGATTGTTGATAGCTTATCTAGAAAAAAGTCATTAATAATCCTGTGTTTTTTGTGTCGATCCTTTGGCCAGGGGTCCGGGAAATTGATATAAACCTCAATAAATGTACTCGGTTTAAATACTTCATCGAGCGCGATCGTTGCATCGATGTGGAGAAGCTTTACATTATTGATCTCTTGTTTCAGCAGATTATTAACTGCCTTTTTGAATCTGCCACGTTTAATTTCAATGCCGATATAATTCAAATCCGGTCTTTGCTTTGCCATCTGTATCAGAAAATCGCCTTCTCCAAACCCGATCTCTAGGGCTAATTCATTAGTGTTTTTGAGTACGTCTTGCATTTCCAATGGAATGCGGTACTCGGTAATATCCAGTATGGGTTTTATTGTCATCTTTGGTGATATTTAATTAGGGCTTCTCTTTGGCTTGCTACAGGGTTAACTATTTGCAATAACTGTTAGGCCTACTTTTAAATTCTAGAGACCCGGAGCATGCTTCGGATATTTTCACTCCCTGATTCTCCAAGAAAAATTCTCATCATTATCTCAAGAAGAATGCTTCAGGAGTTAAGGGATAATCTGTTGCTAGATTTGGTCAAGCGAATCATATATTAAATCCTCTTTAATTTTAATGCCGAATTTTCCATCGGAGTCGGACATTTCACCGATCTTGCTCGGTAGGACCATTTCTATATCTCCACCGCGTGCCTTCTTGTCGAGTTTCATTGTATCAATCATCATTTTTAAATCAGGCGTTTTTGGCAACCTTGTCGGCAGTCCGGCTTTCCTTAAGAGACTGATCAGTCTGTCAAGACTGTCCCTGTCCAAGATCCCTAAGTTAAGTGCTATCTTTCCTTCAATGATCATTCCAATCGATATTGCCTCTCCATGAGTCATTTTATAATTGTATAGTTTCTCAATTGCGTGGCCAACGGTGTGGCCGAAGTTGAGTATCTTTCTGAGGTTTGATTCTCGTTCATCTCTTTCTACGATACTTCCCTTTATTTCACAGCATCTCTTAATTATTGATATGAGTAATTCTGGATTGTAAGAAAATATTTGATCAATTTGATTTTCGATTAATCGAAAGAGTGTTTCATCAATTATGACACCGTATTTTATCACCTCTGTAAGGCCTTCACGTATTTCCTTCTTTTCTAACGTGGCCAGTGTGTCAACGTCGATGTACACACTGTAGGGCTGATGGAAGGCTCCAATTAAGTTTTTGCCGTAAGGCGTATCGATGCCTGTTTTCCCGCCGATCGAGCTATCGACGCATGCAACAAGTGTAGTAGGGGTTTGGATGTAAGGGATTCCTCGATTGTAGGTCGCTGCTACAAATCCTGCAACATCACCAACTACGCCCCCGCCTAATGCTATTATGGCCGAATCTCTTGCGAGTCCCAGTCTTAGCATTTTGTTTTCTAGAATAACCTTGGTTCCCCTGTTCTTGTTGATCTCTCCAGCCGGGAAATAGATGAGATGTGTTTTGAGTCCTGATTTTATGAATTGATCGAGAAGCTTCTTCCCATATATATTTGCTACGTTTGAATCTGATATTATTGCATATGAATGCGCCAGTCTAATCTTCTTTAATTCTGTTGGTATATTCTTTAGAATATTCCTCCCAATTAATATTTCGTATGACTTATCCTCTGTTTTCTTAAGTTTTACGAAAACCTTTTCCATCACAGTCGAAAAAATTATTGCAAATCCGTTAAGTTCTGGTTTTAAGACTTGTCATGCATTTCCTTTCAACGAGAGTATCTTTATTTTTGGTCCCATTTCAAGTCTTATGTCGATTGGTTTCTCCGTATCTATAACTTCCCCGTCAATTATATAACCTCTGTTACCTTCTATATTGATAGAATGAGCTGATCGGTTTAAGAAATTTCCCGATTTATCGGAATTCAGCCCCCAATAAAATCCTATTGGCAGTTTATAAAGAACCTTTTTGAAGTAGGGAAGCCTTAAATATAATATATTAAATCTTTCTCCTGGCTTTGGTTGTTCTGAAAATCCTCTGAACCCAAGTACTAATCTGTTCACGGTCGCTGCTATAATAAAAAGGTGATTCGCGAAATGAACTCTCTTGTCATCGATATAGACACAGGAATCTTCCTGTCTAAAGAGATCGTGGTTCCCATTCCTAAGGTAGATGATGTATGATTTCAACATAAGTTTTAAGGCAACGCAGGTACCACCTCCCTCTCTGTAGTACCACTTCATGAATCGGTAAATGAAGCCATCGGCCCAGGTGAACGTGTAGTACTGCTGACTGAGCGTTGGATCCGTAACCTTAATTAATCCGCGTTCCATACTCATTAACTGCTCATTACTCCTTATGAGTCGAATCAACTTATGACAAACTGTTTTTTGATCGTATGATAGCCCAGCGTCAGCGGCAATAAAATTCATCGTCCCGCCTCTAAGCGGTACTATTAGAGGCGTACTTTCCGCTCCACAATAATTGATGTACTGACTAATTACAGAGCTTATTGTACCATCGCCGCCACTAATACAAAGGATCTTGATCCCTTTTTTGTGAAATTCTTTTACAACATCTGGTATTTTATCACTGCTCTCGGTTGAACGAAGCAGTCCATATTTGCCTATTATCGCTTCTATCTCTCGTATTTGCTTCTTTGTCTGCTTCTTGTTTAGTTTAGCAAATGGATTGAATAAACATCCTATAGGTTTCATGCCGGAAATTGCATAACAGACCATACGGGTTGCGGCTTTAGTTTTTGTCTGCCATTAAGCTCAGTAAGTTCTACCAAAAATAAATATCCGACTATTTCACCACCGAGCTTTTTTACCAGCTCTCCGACGGCGGCAGAGGTGCCTCCGGTAGCCAGGAGGTCGTCAACCAGGACTACCTTACTGCCACCAGAAATTGCATCCTTATGTACTTCCAGAATGTCCTTTCCGTACTCGAGGTCGTAGGAAGCATTAATGGTGTGAAATGGGAGTTTGCCGAGCTTTCTGACGATAACCAGACCGATCCCGAGTTTATACGCAAGAGCGGAAGCGAATATAAAACCCCTCGCTTCGACACCGATTAGGTATTCAACTTTTTTATCGATTAGTGCTTCGGCCATGGCGTCTATCGCCTGACCAAAGGCCTTTGGATTCTGTAGGAGTGGTGTTATATCGTGAAAAATAATTCCCTCCTTGGGATAATCCTGGACGCTTCTGATGTATTGTTTTAGATTTTCCAAAATTTTGTCTCCTTAAGGCAGGTAGAGTATTGGGTTAAGTGGGTCTCCGTATTTTCGTATCTCGAAGTGTAAATGAGGACCCGTTGCGTTTCCACTGTTTCCCACTTTGCCTATTACATCACCGGTTCTTATGCACGCGCCGGACCTTACATTATTCTTCTTATTATGCGCGTATATGGTTCTTACGCCATTCCCATGATCTAGGATTACAATCCTTCCATATTTAGAGAATCCGTCAAGTCCTTTTCCGCTCGCGATTACCAATCCGTCTGCAACCGCCTTGATCGGGGTTCCTTTTGACACGGCAATGTCGATTCCTGTATGAAACCTGCGACCTTGCCGATTACCATAATAAGAGGAAATTTTACCTCTGACTGGCCATATTATATTTGAGTAAGCGTTTGCGGGGATAACAATTGCCTGACCTATAGATATCTGAGAGGGGTCTTTTATACCATTTGCGACCGCTATTTTTTCAATGGGTATTCCGTATATTTTTGATATCTGAAAAAGGGTTTCTTGCTTTTTAACGTAATGAATTTTTCTCGCCTCTACAAACTGGCGGGCTCCCTTTACACATTGTTGAATGCTGGCCGGAGTGGGGACCGCGACTTTGGGGTGCCGGGTACAAGCTTCATTACCCCATGGCGCGAGCAAGATCAAAAGCCATATCCACAGCTTCTTTGGGACTTGAGACTTTTTTGATCTCCGATGATACATCCCAGGTCTTGATTCCTATTGTAGGAATTCCCAACTTCAATGCCAAAGCTATTTCGGAAAGTGTTCCGTAACTTCCACCTATTGCTATTATAGCATTACTTGTGCGAACAACAATAATATTTCTTGCATGGCTCATCCCGGTAACAATTGGTATATCAATGTATGGATTAGCTTCGTGCCTGCTGAACCCGGGAATTATCCCGACGGTCAGCCCATGCTCTGATTTGGCGCCTCTGCAAGCGGCTTCCATGACTCCGCCCAAGCCGCCACACACAATTATTCCGTCTCTTTTTGCTATTTCTACTCCTACTTCCTGAGCGGTTCTGCACTCTTCAACTGATGCTTCAGATACTCCGATGATGCCTATTACAGTTTTCATTTTTTAACAGATTCCAATTCCTCGAAGCGTGTTTTCTAAGTATGTTTTGGTATTCGTTTACTATTTTACATTCATTATGTGAGTTGTATAGCTCTCTATCAAATGCCAATCATAGCGTCGAGTTCTTTTGCTCATTAATATTGGGTCGCAAATCAGAGTGCCCTCATGAGTAACGGGGAATCTTCCTTGATTTTCCTGCAAACTTTGATAATGTTTTATTGTATAATTGATTATCGGCAAGTGCGCGAAATCAAGCAGATTTATAAGAGCAAGAATGAATTTTGATAGAATATCTTCTTTTATAATCTTAGGATTGATTTTACTGACCCCATCCTTTTATTCAAATGCAAAAGAGGACTTTGATAGCAGCTCCGCACTGGGGTTCAATTTCGGGATCTCTAAGAAGCAAGCAATGCAGGTTATAGAGTCAAAAGGCAAGAAGATCCTTGAGAATACCGTCGATTCAAAAGATATAAGGATGATACTAATTCAAGGTGCCATTGAGGAGATTCCGTTAAATATCCCTGAGTCCCAGAGTCTTACCCAGCTTGAGTTCTATGATGACGAACTGATGACGTCAACACTCATCCTTGAATCTGCCGACTATTTGAGCCGCAATGAAATGGCGAATAAGCTTTTCAAATTTCTAAGCGATAGTTATGGGGAAACTGCCAGTCAGGAAAAAGTCCTGAACTTCATGACCTGGACCTGGCGGCAGCCAAGGATTAAAATCGTATTTAGTGCTGATCAAAATAGTGACATTTTTAAGATAGCATATACCTACGAGCCGTTGAGTCAAACCAAAATGGAGAAAGAGTTTGAGGAAAAACGAGCTGATAAGCCCGAAGACCCCGCTACTCAGATGTTCCTTGAGGGGAATTACACCAGACCTAAAGGTTATAAAGAATAAATCTTACTCTTCAAAATTGTCTTACCTAAATCTTCAAGTTTAACAACGGCGCGATCGATCATTTTGTATGCATTACAGAACAATCGTAATGTAGTAGGGGGGCCTAATAGTGCCGCCCTGATCCTTTTACGATTTCAATTATATCTCTCATTATTCGATTAAGTGAAAAATCCTTTGGAGTATAAACCCTTTTTATACCAACCTTTCGCAGGTATCTCGCATCCTCTTCAGGAATGATGCCTCCCACGACAATCGGTATTTCTCCGAGACCCTTTTCTTTTAGTCTGGTTAGGATCTTTGGAATCAATGTGTCATGAGAACCAGAAAGTATGCTCAGTCCGATTATATCGACATTTTCTTGCTCAACGGTGCTTACAATCTGTTCAGGCGTTAACCTTATGCCCTGGTAGAGAACCTCCATCCCGACGTCCCGCGCCCGAACGGCAATCTGTTCGGCACCATTTGAATGACCGTCCAGTCCTGGTTTGCCGATCAGGAGTTTAATCGGCCTTCCTAGTCTCTGCCGTACTTCATTTGCATCATTTCTGATATCTCTGATTTCCTCGGAATCCTCACGAATCCTGATGGATGTTCCTGTCGGGGCCCTGTATTCACCAAATACAGACCTGAGAGTGTCTGTCCACTCTCCTGTTGTCACCCCAGCGTGGGCGCAATTGATCGATGCGGGCATTATGTTATTATTGCTTGAAGCGGCAGTTCTGAGAGTTTTAAGCGCGAGTTCGACATCCTTTTTCTTCCTTTTTCTTCTGAAGGCACGGAGCCTGTCTATCTGTTCTTTCACAATTGCACGATCTACTTTCTGAATCGATTTATCGACCGACTCCACGAGCGGTGATGGCTCCGTTTCTGTAAAGCAATTAACGCCAACTATTTTTAATTCTCCAGACTCAATCGCGCGAACGCGTTCGGCATGTGAATAAACCAGGGCCGTTTTCATATAATCAATAGCATCAAGCGCGCCCCCCATGCTCTCTATCCTTCCCATCTCTTCTAGGGATTGTTCTTTCAGCGAATTAACCTTGCTCGTCATGACCTTTGAGCCTTCAAAAATGTCAGGGTATTCGATTAGGTCGGTTTCGAATGCTAAAATCTGCTGAAATCTGAGCGACCATTGCTGATCCCAGGGCCGCGGTAGTCCAAGCGCCTCATTCCAGGCAGGCAGCTGAATAGCCCTGGCCCTAGCGTGCTTGCTTAGTGTTACGGCAAGCATTTCCAGTATTATCCTTGCCACATTATTCTCCGGCTGATTGGCGGGGAGGCCCAATGAATTTACCTGAACACCGTATCTAAAACGTCTTAATTTTTCATCCGCGACCCCGTAGCGGTTAAGCGTGATATCGTCCCACAACTCGGTGAAAGCCAACATTTTACAGACCTCTTCGACGAATCTAATCCCTGCATTTACAAAGAAGGAAATGCGTCCGACGACATCTGGGAATCTTTCTTCGGGTATCTGTCCGCTTTCGCGGGTTTTATCGAGCACGGCGATTGCGTTTGCAAGGGTAAAGGCAATCTCCTGCACCGGGGTCGCTCCGGCCTCCTGCAGGTGGTAGCTACAAATGTTTATGGGATTCCATTTGGGTACCCTATCATATGTGAAGGTAATCATGTCAGAGATTAGTCGCATCGAGGGGATCGGCGGAAAAACATATGTGCCACGAGAAAGGTATTCTTTCAATATATCATTCTGAGTAGTTCCCTGTAGCGATGATATGTCCAGTCCACGTTTTCCCGCGATTGCAATATACAGAGAGAGGAGCCAGGCCGCGGTCGAGTTAATCGTCATAGAGGTATTCATAGTTTCTATCGGAATCTGGTCAAACAGGGTTTCCATATCTTCTATGTGGCAGATTGGGACCCCTACTTTGCCGACTTCTCCTTCAGCCAGCGGGTGGTCGGAGTCATATCCAGTCTGGGTGGGAAGGTCGAAGGCAACGCTCAGGCCGGTCTGGCCCTTTGAAAGGTTCTTTCTGTATAACTCGTTCGAGGATCTCGCCGTTGTGTGTCCGGCGTAAGTCCTCATGATCCATGGTTTGTCTTTCACTCGTTTTTTCGGCTCTTCCTTGGGTTTTAATGACATAAATTGAACCTTGGTAAGTACGGGAGCAATTCAGTAATTGCCCCTACAATTTTATCTGAGATAGGATGGGTTTTCCAACCTATTGACTAAGAAACCCACCTTGATTATCCTCCTAAAAAAGGAAAAAAGCCGCGCGGACGCGTTACGCGTCACGCTGAATTCAAGCATTAAGGGGCGCCCGAGACATCGGCCGCCTGAAGGAGGGAGCTTGATATGAAAGACATTCCAAACTGGTGGGCGAAGGGTGATTGGTTTGATGTTTGTAGCTGCAACGTGCCGTGCCCCTGCGGGTTCGCGCAAGCGCCGACGAACAACCGCTGCGAAGGTGTGATGGCTTATCACATTCGGGAGGGGACTTACGGGAATGTCGGGCTCGACGGACTCAATGTGATCGTGCTCGTAACATTCGAGGGCAATGCTTGGGAGAAGGAAAATCCTGTTTCGATTGGTATGCTGATGGACGAGCGCGCCAGCGACGAGCAGCGTGAGGCGCTACAAAAGGTGTTTTCGGGACAGGCAGGCGGTTGGATGGGTATTTTTTCCGAGCTCGTAGGCGAAGTCCGTGGCCTTGCGTTCGTACCGATCGAGTTCGAGGTCGCCGAGGACCTCGCTCGGTGGCGAGCCGAAATCCCGGGTAGGGTGAAAGCGTTTGCCGAGGCACTCTCCGGGCCTACGACTCCTCCCGGCGCGCGCGTGCAGCTCCACAACGCCCCCGGATCAGAGGTGGGGCCCGGGCAGGTCATGACTTGGGGCAAGGCCGTGGAGAACGAGGTAGACGCATTTGGCCTTCAGTGGAACTGGGCTGGTAAGTCGAGTAAGCATATCCCGTTCGACTGGTCAGGGCCTGGCACACCCTGAGATTGGGGAGGCCAGCGTGACTCGCCTAACAAGGTCGGCTGATGTCCAGTGTTTTACCTGTGTACACAGCACACAGTAAGGATAAAATATGCTCAAATAAATTTAGGAGGACGAATTGAGAATGCACGTCGTGTTGCTAATGATGGCGGCCATCGTCGCATGTGCCGGGTTCAGCGGTCCTGGGAAGTCTGAGCGGGTTGAACCTCAAAAAAAGAAAGACGTTTTAGAAGGAACAATCCAAGGGCTAAGAATTTATAATATTATGACAAGCCGACTTGAATTAGTCGAAGGTACGGAAGTGGTCGTTAGTCGCGTCGAAATTCCGGCAAACACTACACTTCCAAAACACTGGCATCCTGGTGAAGAGTTTATATATGTCCTGGAAGGCTCGGCCATCCTATGGCAAAAGGATAAATCTGATACACATCTAAAAAAGGGTGATGTGTTTAAAGTGCCCTTAAAACAGATACACACCGCAAAGACCGGCGAGGAAGCGGCAACGCTTTTGGTTTTTCGAGTTCATGAAATGGGCCAGCCTGTACGGGTTAACGTCGAATAGTTGTGTTTATCACGTACCTTAGCAGATGTTAGCGCTAGGAGAACTTGGGTTTTTATGAATCATCTTTAGGACTAGGGGTAAAACGAACCTTTCCAGCGGATTTATATTTCCATCCCCTATTATGGGTATGTTTTTGGGATAATTTGTTCGACGTCTTCGCTTTTTTTGAAGTTTTTAGTGTCTCTCCTCTGCGCGGCGGATATCATAGCCTGTAATCGATTTACTTTTGTTGGCCATGGAATCCACATATTCCTTATCTACGAGGCCAGCCATGTAAGCCTTGGAGACCCTCATAAGCGCTATCTTTGCAGTTGCCTCGTCTATCATCTGCCCTGTCTTCGGGTCAAACATGGAACCCCC
>JBAUII010000055.1:0-19615 GCA_049682815.1 Thermodesulfobacteriota bacterium
TGTTATACCGACACTGAATGAAAAAAATAACGGGTGCGTATTGGATAAACTAGTAAGAGACTTATGATATGAAAAAAATTAAATGCAAAGAATTTCTTTACCCTATTGACAGGGGCTGGCTAATGGGCGACCCCAACTATTTTTATTAATATCCTTAAAGGGTTGCCTCCCGCCTGTCATTCCCTCATGCAGTAAGAGGGGATCCATAAATAAGTCATCGGTAGCCCCTGAGAAGTAATATACTCTCCCGTTGTCATCGCAAAGGGCAAAGCCCTGGTTTCTTGAAGGGTAACGTCCCCTTTAACACTCTCAAGCCACTACCTAAGTATTAGCTATCATGGTCAGCTGTGTAATACGTGTTTGATTATAAATAAATGTACCTTTAATGTCTATCTTACAAATTAAAAAATACTAAATTAATAAAATAATGTTGTTAGGGCTTAAGCATTATGAAAAAATATACTATAATGACCTAAAAATAGATGGAGGACTATCGAATATTTTAAAAAGCTTGCAGCAGAGACAGATATTCCCTATCAGAAATTGATAAATCTCCTCTTAAGAAGCTGTGCTCGGAATACTATCAAGCCTTCAATAAATTGGGAATGCTCATAGAGAAGAGAGAATCGTCCTAAACGGTCAGCGCTTTGCAATGAAATCCAGAATTTAGGTTACAACAGAAAACCAATTGGCATAGCGAGTTATTAATTAAGCTTGTCGATGTTATTAAGTCTCATGCCAAACTCTGACGCGACATTGTTTGTTGAATTCACGATAATTTTTGCTCTATATGATTAATTATTAACTTGCAGTATTCTCCCAACGTCTCGTTTATTTCTTTAGTTTTGGTTTCGTCATCTTCGCGAAATTTCTTTTTTGCCATCTCAGGGTCATTGATGTCATCATAGTCTGCTATCGATGGTGAATCCCAATCATCAAATTTTTTTAATAAGGATTTAAACTTTTCGTCATCGCCGAAATAAGAAAAGTATGCGCCAATCGTATTCATCCACTCGGATTCAAGTGCTATGACTTTCAATTTGAATTCTTCTAATTGTAGAAGCCTCCTTTGAGCTTCCTTCGTATGAAAATCATCGTTAAGCAATTCTCCCATTCTTTTATGGTAACTGAAAAAAATATCCATCTGTGTCTCAAGAACACAATACCTGTAGTACTGTCTAGAAATCGAATTAATTTTTTGAAATATTTCTCAACGACTTTTATTTTTAGCCTTTTTAGACCTAATTAATTCAACGAAATATATGGATATAAGAGATATAAATCCACCTATCAGAACCGCCAACAAGTTACTGTCAAGGATTAGTTTTAGAATTTCCATGTTAAATCCAACAATGTGAAAAGGCAAGTAGTTCTAAGACTCATCGAAGTACCTGAGGATTTTATCATGTTATACTGTCCATTGAAAATGAACTTTCGAAAACTTAATAAGACGATGCCGGGGTTGTATCTCAACGGGCTTTTGCTCAATTGAAGATTATTTTCGATAAATCAGCAGTCTGAAAATACGAAATTAATTCTAATCTCGGCTTTAATCCTAAAGATATATTGTAATAAAAATCTCTCGCTATTTTCGCTCAACTCTGATCATTGCTCATATATACTCTTATCTATATTGATTCCCGTGTAGAATTATTACTCCTCTGTGGCGGGTCTTGATAACTCGTCATGGCTGGTGGTTTTATACTTTCTCAGGTTTTTCCAATCATAGAAATTAAAGGGGACGCAACCCTTTAATATGTCGAAAATCGAACGCTTAGTGCCTGGCATGCAAATTGACTTTTATCCCATTTATCGTCTTCTTCTCCTCGATTTTTTGAGTTGTCTTTAATCCTTTTCGCATCACGAAATCCCTATTTCTTTTTTTCATTATCAATAAGAAGATGAATGGAGGACTGAAGTCCTCCACTACATGACTGGGGACTCATGGCTCTTCGATTGATTCAGGATAGGGAAGGATAAGGCTTCGGAGAATCCTCCTTAATCCTCCTTTAGAAAGGAGGAGATCAAAGCGTACGAATGAAAATTTAGAATAAACTTGGGGGCAGGCGTGAATAAATGAGTTATTTTTGTCTTTGTTTTTCTCCCCAAATATGTTTTAAATTGTCACGGATACTTTTCTCATCATGAACTTCCTCTTTATTGCCCTCTTCTTTCATTTCTTTATCAATTAGAATATCTCTGGGGCCAGGCATGAATAAATGAATTATTTCTCTTTTTGTTTTCCTTCGCCGCTGTTTCTTAAAACTACCTTTCTGTTCTCATCCTGGACGTCAGCCTTCTTGCTCTGTTCTTTTCTACCCTAACGGATTCCGGTATCTATGTGTATGTCTAACCGCGTTTCCTGTCCTTCAGTTATGGTTATGGTGGCTGGTAAGTCCTTAGTAAACTCGATACCATCAAGAGAGGCGATATCGACAACATAGGTGCTAGGAGTCAAATCTATGCTGTAAAGACCTTGATCATCACTTATTATTGACTTGACCTCGTCACCTCCTGGAGTCATGATCAGAATCTCTTCGTCGGGTGCGGGCTCTGAAGAGGGTGTATCTTCGCCCTCTACCGGTGATATGGGACCCCTCGTTACCTCGCCGACAAGGGTTCCTGTCGCTACTTCTCCCGTTTCGCCATGGGGATTAAGGATACTGGAATCAGCATCACAGGCAGCGATAATTACGCCTATGAGAAAAGCCGAAAGCAGCGAAGCCAGATTATATTTAATGATTCCCATTATATTGGCTCCTCCAGCTATATAGATACATTACATATATAAAAGAATAGTATAATTTAAATTCTAAAAGGAAAAAGCTTGGTGCTAGAGTCAAAGGCGCAACCCTTAAAGGCGAGGATGCAGGATGCAGGGTTCACGATGCAGGATGCGAAATGCAGGATTTAGAAGTCAGGAGTCAGGATTCAGAAGTCAGAATAATACGACTAGCTCACCTAAAAAATCTAATCAGCCACAACCCGGTCATCCTGAAAAAGTAGAAGGCGTCAGGGCTTGACATGAGACTTAATCATCAAGAAGATTAAATAACCTCTTTGTCAATTCATTTTCTCCTATTCTCTAGCCCTAGATTTCACGATTCAAAGGGGACGTGTTGTCCTTCCTTCTCGGCACGCGCGATGGGCGGTTGGGTGAATTAGCCGACACGGCGCTTTGCCAGGAGTTAGCGGGAGTGCACTATTTATTTTGCTTTTGATAATTGGCCCGATTTTGTCATGGTCACAATAAAAGGTGGTGTATGTTTAGCCAGAAACCTTTTGATTCTAGGTATGGCCTTTGTTAAAATTTCTGCCATTTCCTGACCGGTTAAATTAAAAATTAAGAGGACAACTTTTCCTGGTATTCTTATTTCATCATATCGCAAAGTCAGATTTGTGCTATAATTATTCGTGCAGTTCGAATGGGATCTAAGAAAGGCAGCTTATAATCTCAGGAAACACGGCATCTCATTCAAAGAAGCGGCAACAGTGTTTGGTGACCCATTGTCTATGACTTTTGAAGATCCCGATCACTCAATTGATGAGCAGAGGTTTGTGACCATAGGCGAATCGAGCCGGAGACGAGTTCTTGTAGTAGCACACACTGACCGGGGTGGAGTTATTCGCATCATAAGTGTCCGTAATGCAACCCGACGAGAGAGAAAATTCTATGAAGAAGAAAACTAAATCAAAATTTGATGATGAACTGCGAGGTGAGTACGATTTCTCCCGGTTAAAAGGTGGCGTGCGGGGTAAATATGCTCAACGCTACAGGGAAGGTACGAATTTAGTCCTACTCGCTCCGGACGTGGCAGAGGTCTTCCCAGATGATCGATCAGTTAATCAAGCTCTTCGACTACTGATTAAAGTTGCCAAAACTGGGAAAATACGATCTGGCTGATCTTCCGGAATTCCTTTAAATATCTCTGTATCTCTTGGGTCAGGCACGAGTAAATGAATTATTTTTGTTTTTCGTCCCGGCTATTTCCTAAACTATCTTGACGCCTAGTCTTATCATGCACTTAATTTTCACTGTCCTTTTCTTTTTCATCGTCTGAGTATTCTAAGCCTTGAAGAAATGAAAACGAGATTGCTTCGCAGGAGCTCAAATGACTCCTCTGTGGACCCCCGTTGACGCCTGTACCCAAATGTGTTGATCGGGTAGCATCCGGGGATTCCCGCCACTCTTGTGTCCGGACACCGAAATAGATCGCATTTGAATGTATACTTACTTAATAGATAATCGGCTAAATTCAATAACACGTCGGAGTTTAACTGTAGCTGATCAAGAAATTGGGACGAATTGTAAATCGCATAAACGATCTGTTACCTGATTTATTAAGCGGAATGAAACGAGTAAAATTATGAAAACGGTTTATTCCGTAAATCGGATGCCTATCAGGCTAACGAATGATCGATGGGAACACGTAGTGAGGCGTCACCCGGAATGAATAACTAAGTAGAAAAGCTCAAAGAAACTCTATTAAATCCTCATTTGATACTTGAGGGTGATTACGACGAGCTATTAGCAGCCAGATATTATGATAAGACTCCATTGACCGGGAAGTATATGGTAGTGGTTTATAAAGAAATTTCTGAGAATGATGGCTTTGTTCTGACTACGTATTTTACAAGAGAGCTATCAAAGAGGAGGAAAGTAATGTGGAAGCCTTGAAGATTCAGGAGAAGCAGGCCAATTTGGACTGGGAATATGACAAAGAGGCTGATGTACTCTATATCTCTGTTGGGAAGCCAAAAGAAGCTGAAGGTATGGACATAGGGGAAGGCACCATTGCCAGATTAGATCCGCAATCGGGCGAGGTTGTAGGACTTACTATTATAGGCCTGAGACAAAGGGTGACGGATGCCTTAGAGAAAGTTGGGCACGGATAGGTGAGTTATTTGTCTGTTTATTGTTCTTTCCCGCTATGTTTTGAATTATAGTTGATAGTTTTGTCATCAAGAACCTGCTCTTTATTGCCCTCTTCTTTTCTTTCTTTATCAATCAGAAGATAAGTAGAGGAGTCGAGTACTTCGCTGTCTGTCGGGTTGCTCTGGCTCTTCGGAGGAATTAGTATTGGCACTTCGATGGCTCAAGGACAGAGCGCAAATCCTCGTTAATCCTCCTTTACAAAAGGAGGAAATACCTGGTGGTCCTATTTACCAAATAGGGGTATGGGGAGATTATAAAGGCTCACGTGCCGGTTTTCTCGGCGCAATTTTTGGAAGGCCTGTTAAAATAGGACTTACTTCACGTAATAAGAGATAAGGACACGAGAATGCCAAGACACCCTATTCGCTTTATATTAATCCTTCTTGGTGTGCTTTCCCTTCTGAGCGCTATGTGGGGCGGGCTTGTGCGAATTGGGTGGTCATTGCCTGTTCTTGAGCCCGCACTTGCCACATTGCATGGTCCTCTAATGGTATCCGGTTTTCTGGGAACCCTGATAAGCCTGGAAAGAGCAACAGAAATGGGACACAGGTGGACTTATGCTGTCCCTGCATTGACCGGGGTCGGCGCTCTGATACTGATAATCGGCTCATCTTTTCTAATAGGTGAGTCTTTAATCACTTTAGGCAGCTTTGGTTTATGTATCATCTTTATCGTTATCATGCGTATTCAGCCGACTCTCTCTAACCTTGTTATGGGAGTTGGAGCTTTATTATGGTTAATCGGCAATATCTTCTGGATGACAGCT
This sequence comes from Thermodesulfobacteriota bacterium, assembly GCA_049682815.1. GTDB lineage: Bacteria > Desulfobacterota_D > UBA1144 > Nemesobacterales > CSP1-2 > DASWID01. The sequence goes on from JBAUII010000055.1 coordinate 5,703, forward strand.
TTTCCGATTTACCGGATCGTTTTCTGCTGGGCTGGATTTTTGGTGCTAATAATTTCTGGTGAACGTCTGGCAATAGTTCGAATGCTTCGCCTTTCTAAATCAACGAAAGCTGCATCTCTAGTTGCCCTGGGGATTTTTTTGCTCGGACTCGTTCTAACATCGGTAAATTATAGTAACGGCATACGCATCTCGGGCGCAGGTATGATTGGTCTTATGATATGGTTAATACGCTATGATATTGCGTGGCGGGCGGTACGAGAAACAGGCCTATCCCGCTTCACTGCAATATGTTTGCTTTCTAGCTATATCTGGTTAGGTATCAGTGGGACGATAGCTCTATTAATGAGTAGCGTGCCTCTGGGACTAACCTACGACGCAGTGTTGCACGCCCTATTTTTGGGATTTGTCTTTTCAATGATATTTGGTCATGCACCAGTTGTATTCTCAGAGGTGCTGGGAGTACCTGTTTCTTATCAACCGCAGTTTTATGCACACCTTATTCTCTTACACCTAACGTTGATCATGAGAGTCGTCGGTGACTTGTGTGGATGGTTATTTGCACGCCAGTTGGGGGGCCTTCTTAACGCTTTTGTATTACTACTGTTCCTCGCGAATACTTTCTATGCAGTCCGAAAGTCATTTGCTGGAACTAAATCAGCACAATAGCGGCAGAGTAAGTAAACGGGGAAGCAACCCTCTTATTTAGACGATGAGATCGCCATAGGGCTTCGCCCTTCGCGATGACAGGAAGGGCAGATTGCTTCGCTCGAGCCTCCACTGAGCACTTCGATTTTTCTCAGTACAGGCCAGTTAAAGTGCTCGCAATGGCGGGAGAGGGAAAAAAAGCGGAGTACTCCTTTTGATCATGCAGAAAAATTACTAATTTATAATTTGAACGCAGTGTTAACCGGCTTTTCGCAAAACTTCCACTTCTTTTGTAAGTCGTGTACCGAGTCGATCCTTCTCAATTTCCAAATCATACCTTGCCTGTAGATTTAGCCAGAAACGATCGGTGGTGGCAAAATAACGAGCCAGCCGTAAAGCCGTATTTGCAGTAATTGATCGCTTGCCTTGTACAATTTCATTAACTCGTCCCGGTGGCATACTTGTTTCCTTTGCTAAACGGTACTGGCTGATTCCCATAGGCTTTAGAAACTCCTCTAACAATATCTCACCTGGATGTATAGGTGCCATTTTCTTGCTCATTTTAACCCCTCCTAATGATAGTCAACAATTTCAACATCATAGGCATCTCCATCCCGCCACCGAAAGCAAATTCGCCATTGGTCATTGATTCTGATACTATATTGCCCACCCCTATCTCCTGAAAGTTTCTCAAGGCGATTACCTGGTGGAATGCGAAGGTCATCTAAAACCTCCGTAGCGTCCAAAATTGTAAGCTTCCGAAGCGCAATTCGACGCAATTTCGCATCAAATTTCCGGGTAAATTCTCGCAAGAACACTTTTTCTGTATCCTTATCCCGGAAGGATTTGATCACAGAACAATATTAACGTTATACGGTAATATCGTCAAATGTTATTAAGACAAAGGGTAGCGCATTTCGACATTTGAAATTTCGAAATTGTGATATCAGCTACAGTACGTAATATTTAACAAAGATCGAGAGTCAGGCTTGTATTATTCTGTCCGAAGGTACAGGTGACATTTGAGTGAGGTAAGGTCGTCACACGGCTTCGACCTTCACGATGACAGGAAGGAGAGCTTGGTCTGCGAGAGCCTGTACTGAGCACTTTGCAGTCCAATGACATTGTGGATCCCCGTTAACTGCATTCGAGGATGACAAAACCGAACATCAGCTTGAAGCGGGGTTCGAAAACCCCGCCGATCGATGGCAATTTAATAAATAAGCGCGTTGGCGCTGACCCTTTGGAAGTGTGAAAATATATCCGGCATGACATCCTTCGAAAGGCTGGGCTTTCGAATGGTTAAGGATGAGGATTGAAAAGATAACAACATTGATTCCCGCTTAAAATCCGCGGGAATGACAGAGAGAGGCGGATTCCCGATAACAAGAAATTGGGAGGAGGGATTGAGGTTGGTTTACTCTGCCACCCTGCTCTTATATTCATAGTAAAGTACAGGGACCATGGTCCTCGAAAGAAATGTTGCAGCGACTTCTCCTGCCATAAGAGAGATCGCCATGCCCTGGAAAATCGGGTCAAAGAGGATCACGGAGGAGCCGACTACAACTGCTGAGGCTGTGAGTAACATTGGTCTAAACCTTATCACGCCTGCCTCAACTATTGCTTCTTTAAGGGGAATGCCCTCTGATAGTTTTAACTCTATGAAGTCAACGAGTATGATAGAGTTTCTGACCACAATCCCCGCGCCCGCGATAAACCCAATCATAGAGGTTGCTGTAAAAAAAGCCCCGATAAGGGCATGCCCTGGAAGAATTCCAATAAGCGATAGAGGTATTGGTGCCATTATAACAAGGGGAATAACAAAGGACCTGAACCATCCAACTATCATTACATATATCAACACCAAAACGGCTGCGAAGGCAATCCCGAGGTCTCTAAATACCTCGTATGTGATCTGCCACTCTCCATCCCATTTAAGAGAGAACTTATCTGTCATTCTGGGCTGATCCTTAAAATACTGATTTAGTTCATAGCCCTCTGGCAGTTTGAGGTCTTTTATCTTCTCTTTCATTTTGAGTATGGCATATACCGGGCTTTCCTCTCTGCCTGCGACATCTCCAGTCACATAGACAACATGCCTTAGATTCTTTCCGTAGATCGTCTTATCTTCCAGGGTCTTTCTTATCCTTACGAGCTCAGAGAGTGTGACGGGAGTACCATCGGATGACATGACGGTCACCTCTTTCAAATTGTCTATACCCGCTCTCTCTGAGACGGGTGCTCTCAGATAAAGCTCGACCGGATCTTTTTCCCTCTCCATATGGGCAAGACCGACGACAGTTCCGTCCAATATCGTTTTAAGTGTCCTGGCAACGTCATCGGTGTCGATTCCGCTGAATGCCGCCTTTTCTTTATCGACATCGAAAACTATCTTTTTTTGATCGTCTTCCACGTACCAGTCCACGTCTACGACTCCTTCCGTTTCTTCGAAGATATTCATGATCTCCTTCGCGATCTCAATCTGACGCCTGTAATCGGGGCCATAAATCTCGGCAACAAGGGTACTTAGTACAGGTGGTCCCGGAGGGACTTCGACTATCTTTATCCTGGCATTGTATTTGTCGCCAATCCTATCAATATCGGTCCTGATTCTCTTTGCGATATCATGACTTTGCGCTCCCCTTTCCGCTTTAGGTACCAAATTGACCTGGATATCTGAGATATTACTTCCTTCTCTCAAAAAATAGTGTCTCACAAGGCCGTTAAAATTGAAGGGGGCAGAAGTTCCAACATAAAGTTGAAAGTCTGTTACTTCGGGAACGGTTTTAAGGTATTTGCCTATCTCTCCCGAAAGGGCGGCTGTCTCTTCGAGTGTAGTTCCCTCTGGCATATCGATAATAACCTGTAATTCGCTTTTGTTATCAAAGGGAAGCATCTTTACGGTGACGAGCTTAAGGCCTAAGAAGAGAATGGAACCTATGAGAAGAAAGACTACGAAAAGGTATGCCCTTACCCTTTTCTTTCTACTTGTAAGCAGTCCACGAAGATTTTTTTCATAAATCGTGTTTAGAAATTTCATGATCCTGCTTTCCTCTTTATCCCCCTCTTTATGCTTCTTTACTCCCTTCAGCATGATGTAACTCAGCCAGGGACTGATTACGAAGGCTATAAAGAGAGAAATTATCATCGCTGCCGATGCGCCGATGGGAATGGGTCGCATATAAGGTCCCATTAGCCCCGAAACAAAGGCCATAGGAAGGAGAGCGGCTATCACCGTAAAGGTCGCGAGTATCGTTGGATTTCCTACCTCATCGACAGCTTTAACTGCTGTCTCGGTATCGACTTTGTCCATCATGAAATGACGGTATATGTTTTCAACGACAACTATCGCATCGTCAACGAGGATGCCGATTGAGAAGATAAGAGCAAACAGGGTCACTCTGTTCAGGGTGTAGCCCAACGTATAGGTTACAAATATCGTTAGGGCAAGAGTTACCGGTATGGCAACCAGAACCACTATTGATTCTCTCCAGCCAAGCGCTATTGCGATCAGGAGGGTTACGGAGAGTGCAGCGATAAACATGTGTTTCAGGAGTTCGTCTGACTTTTCCTTTGCCGTTTCTCCGTAGTTTCTCGTGGTCACTATCTCCACCCCGGATGGGATAATGTTTCCTTTAAGGGCCTCTATTTTTTCATGAATTCTCTCGGCGATGTGGGTTGCGTTTGCCCCCTTCTTCTTGGCTATTGAAATCGTTACGGCTTCGAATAGTCCGCTTTCTTTCCCTCTTGAGGCTGGCCCGAGTCCCATAAATACATAATTAGAGGGCTCTTCAGCTCCGTCGATGATTTCGGCTACATCTCTCAGATAAACAGGCCTTCCGTTTGAAACATTAACAACCACATTTCCTACCTCTTCGGAATCCTTGAGGAATCCGCCGGCGTCTACAACGTACTCAACATTTTTTGATGGGAATGCGCCCGAAGGGGCTAGGAAATTGGCGTTTTCCAGAACACCCGCTATCTTGAGAGGTGTTGTACTGTATGCTTTTAGCCTTGCGGGATCTAAGATTATCCTTACCTGTCTCTTCTGACCGCCGGTGATGTGGAATTCGGATACGTCTTTGTCCTTGTTAAGTTCATCGGCGACTTCACGCGCTATTCTTCTCAGTTGATAACCACCGTATCTGTCGCTCCACAGGGTAAAGGAAAGTATCGGAACGTCGTCGATGGATTTTGGCTTTACAAGCGGTTCAGAAACACCCGGGGGGATTCTATCATAATTTGAGAGAAGTTTGTTGTAGAGTTTAACAATGCTATCCTCCATATTTTGGCCGACATAGAACCTTACCGTCGCGATACTCATTCCGGGTTTCGACATTGTGTAAACGTACTCCACACCCTTTATCTCCCAGAGTATCTCTGTCATCGGTCTTGTGACTCGCTCCTCGGTCTCTTTTGCAGAAGCCCCGGGGTACTGGACAAAAACATCCATCATTGGAACCAGTATCTGGGGCTCTTCTTCGCGAGGGGTTACGATCACAGCGAAGATGCCCAGAACCAAAGAGGCAATAACGATTAGAGGGGTAAGCTTCGATTTTATAAAGGTGTTTGCTATTCTGCCTGCTATACCCATATCTTCTTTCGGTTAATTATTGTTGAACGACCCCTCCGTCCACCGCTTTCTCAACCCCCTCCGCAATAATTTTCTCTCCGCTCTTCAGGCCTGAGAGGACCTCCGACTTTCCATTGAAGAGGCGGCCAAGCTTTACGAGCCTGTAACTCACACTTCCCCGGTCATCGACGACATAGACTCCAAGAAGCTGTCCCTTTTCTACGATTGAATTCTTCGGGACCAGGAGGACCTCTTTTTTACCGATGGGGATTATGACCCTTCCATAAAGACCGGTCTTCAAGTTTTCGTCCTTTAAATCAATCTTTATGAGAAAGGTTCGTGACATTGGATCAATAGATGGAACGATTTCGTAGATCTCGCCGAATGCTTCCATATTCAGTGCATCTATTTTCACCTTTACAGGCATACCGACCCTTAGTTTTTCCGAAAGTATCTCATCGACATAAGCGTCAAGCCTGAAGGAAGAGTCGTCCTCTAATATCATAAGTGGCATTCCTGGTACGGCCATGTTACCCACTTCAATCTTTTTCTGGGTTACTATTCCTGAAATAGGAGCTGTGATTTTCGTGAATCCTAGATGGATCTCGGCCTCTCTAAGGTATGCGTCTGCTTTCTCAACGGCTGCCTTGGCACGTTCGTATTCAAGTTTTGTCAGGTTTTTCTTGTTCTCTATCTCATCGATCTCTTGCTCTGAGATGGCTTTTTCGTCAAAAAGGTTTTTGTACCTTATATAGGTCGTATCTAAAAGTGATTTATTTTGTTTGGCTGACTCGAGTGACTTTAATGCTTCCGTGTATTCCTGTTCCGCTGCCTTCACTCTCTGCATTAGTTCTCTATCGTCAATCGTCAAAAGGACATCCCCTTTTCTCACTCTATCTCCTTGTCGGACATTGATAGTCGTAACAGAACCCATGATTCTGCTTGAAATGTCGCTTATGACTTTCGCCTTTACCGTGCCCGAGGTCTTATATAATTCATCCACCGGGCTCGGATGAACCTCTATTATCTGAACGCCGCTTACTAGCGGCCCGCTTGGGCCTTCTTTGCCTTGTTGTGCCCTGTCCTTACAACCTGATGCCAGGAAAGATAAGACAATGATCGCAATTAGATATTTCAAGTAACCCTCATTATTTGGTCTACTCTTCAATTCCTAAGTCCTTTAAGATCGTTCCGCTTTCGAAACTAAGCGTCGCTATTGCCAGCTTGTATTCGTTCCTTTTAGCAACTAGGTTGGCTCTGCTTCTATCCAGGTTAACTTGAGCATTTAGGAGATCGACGAAAGGCGATAATGAATTTTGGTATCTTAGCTTAACGAGTCTTGTGCCCTCCTCAGCCGTTTTTAGGGATGACTCGGCGAGCTCGACGTTCTTTTGCGCCTCTTCCACCCCCAAATGAGATTCAAATACCTGAAATGAGACCGCGTTTTTGAGTCCATCCAGTTGTTCCTTCACCTCGGCGGCCTTATGCTTTGCCTTTGCCCTTTCGTATTCCCTTTTTCCTCCATTAAATATTTCCCATCGTAGAAATGCCATAACGAACCAGCTATTCCCTTCAGCACCAAAGGGAGCATTTTGATCGTTTAGTTGATAGGTCCCTCCTACTCCGACTGCTGGTATATAGCCTGACTCGTGGCTTCTCACGTCTAACCTTGCGCCTTCATATCTTGATTCCAGAGACCGTATGTCATTTCTTGATAAAGATTCCTCTCTATAGTAATCGATATCCGCTAGAGGTATCTCTATCGGTTTCTCATCGACATCCACAGATTCTGCCATGCCTAGGATCACTCCAAGCGCCCGTTTTGCTACCTTCAGGTTTTTTACGGCGCTTATGAGCTGCTGCTCGGCCTCGGTGACGGACGTGGAAGCCCTGAGCGTGTCGGAGAAAAGGCCGAGGCCCTTCTTGTACCGGGAGTCTGCAATTCGAAGATTCTCCTTTGCATCGTCGATTGCCTTTTCTGCAACCCCTACGAACTCCTTTGCAATGCGGATGGCAATATATGATTGTATAACCCCGAATGCCACCGCCTCCCTTTTTCTATTGAAGTCTTCACCCGCTGCCTGGAAATCCTTGTTTGAGGACTTGAGAGTCAGTAGTTCTTTGATCGCCAGAATTGGCTGTTCAACGGAGAAGGTGGTCTGGAAGTCGCTTATTGGGTCTGGATTATTGAGATTCGGTATTTCGAAGTCGGACATCGAAAATCTCTGTTGGTTTAATTTGATTGAAAAGACGTCTGTAGGATTGTTTGTACGGACGAATCTTTCTTCCAGATTGATTTTCGGGAGCAGAAAACTCCTTGAAATTCCCACATCGGTGCCCTCGGCCAAAACGGAGTTCGTGAGGGCTTTTATTTCATGATTATTTTTCAAGGCGATCCGAATGGCTTCTTCCAGAGATAATTTAATTTCACCTTCAGAACCTATGGATTTAATTGTGAAAAAGAATACGAGCAGGAATGAATAGGATAAATATCTGATCATGATTTTATGCCCCTATTTTTATGATTTTATTTCCCAGGCTATCGTTGAAGAATTATTCATTATCCTAATTTTAATGAATGTTGGGGTAGTTTTCATAGAATCAAGACAAATAATTCTGACCTTATCTCATAGATTCAAATTTCTTAACTTGAGTGTTTTTTGACTAAAAAGCTAGCTTCCTATCCTCTTCATGCCTACTTGAGCCGCAACAAGGATGGGGTCCCAAACGGGGGCAACCGGAGGAACATAGGTAAGATCGAGCCAGGCTATTTCATTTAATGTCATGCCATTCCATATCGCGGTTGCAAAGACATCGATTCTCTTCGACACACCTTCCTCTCCTATGGCCTGGGCACCCAAAAGTTTTCCACTGCCTTTCTCTGCAATTAGTTTTATTTGGATAAGCTTTTTCCCAGGATAATAATGAGCGCGAGTCCCTGCTTCTATTGTGTTTGTTTCAACCTCAAACCCTTCCGTCGTTGCTTCTGTCTCGCCAAGTCCTGTCCTTGCGACTTCGTATTCAAACACCTTCGTAGCGGCGCTTCCGATTATCCCGGGGAAGGAAATTCCTTCTCCCACTATATTGGCTCCGGCTATTCTCCCCTGTTTATTTGCCGTGTCTCCCAGGGGAATCCAAACGTTTCTATTTAGAATCCGGTGGTATGCTTCAGCGCAGTCTCCACACGCATAAATACTCTGGATATTTGTTTCCATTCTCGAATTGATCTTAATAGCGCCGGTTTCGCCAATTTCAACTCCAGCCTCTTTTGCTAGGGCAACGTTTGGTTTTATCCCAACTGCCATGAGAACAAGGTCGCATGCTATTTCTTCATCATCAGTAATCACGCCATTTACGGCACCATCTCCTCTGATTGCTTTCAATTCACTCCCAAGTCTCAGCGTGACTCCTTTTTCCTTTAGTTTTTCTTCAACCTTTTCTGACAATTCAGCATCAAAGTTAGGAAGCACCCTTGAGAGCTTTTCCATTACCGTAACTTCATATCCTTGAACTGAGAATGCCTCGGCCATCTCCATCCCAATATACCCACCGCCGATGATGGCTACATTTTTCAAGGAATTCTCTTTTAGAAACCGTCCCAGGTTTATTCCATCTTCGAGGCTCCTAAGTGTAAATACCCCTTTTAGATCCATTCCCGGAATCGCAGGCCGTATAGGATTGGCTCCGGTAGAAATGACAAGCCAGTCATAGGTGAAATCGACCCCTTCCTTTTTACCGGGAGTATCTATCACCCTAACCTTCCTTTCTTCTATATCTATACCAATAACATCGTTTGAGACCCTCAAGTCAAGGTTCCGCTTTTCCCTCAAGGTCTCTTTTGGTATGGCTATCAGTTCCAGAGCGTCTTTAACCACACCCTCTATGTAATAGGGAAGTCCACAGGATCCATAGGACGCATAGGGAGATTTCTCAAAGATCAATGCTCCTATCTCCGGTTTTCTCCTTTTAACGTAACTTGCCGCGCTAAGACCCGCTGCATTTCCACCTATTACCACCAATCTATTTCCCGATGCCATTTTCTTTATTACCTCTCTATTACAAGAATACTTTTAACTCGTAAATTCGCCGTAGTTTGCTGCAGGGTTGTTCATCGCGACGTCGTAAAGTGTTATTGAATGATGGTTGAAGTTCGTTAAGAGATTAATCCTCAACCGCGTATTTTGTTGTTAGCGACATGGATCTTAATTTCTGTATTTCCAGTGCCCCTTTTGTGCTCCGAGCTGTTTAAGTCTTTCCTCTATTTGTTTTAGACATTCGATTTCACATGCGTCCACGGGTCGCTCGTATCCACTACGGTGTGTGATTTTTATTCCTACCGTGAAGTCATCCCTGAATTTTCGGAGCGGTGAGAATTGAATCAGATTATCAAATACCTGAATCTCGGAACGACAGTACTGTTTGTCTCGGGGTATGATAAATTCTGCTACCTTTTTTAAATCCTTTAGTATTTCGGCGGACTCCTGAGACCCGGGTTCCAACGTTGGATGTTTATTCGAATGGGTGCCGAATATTTCCAAGTCAAATCCAATTTGCACCTTGACTCCATCCTTGCCCAGGTAGAATAGCGGCCAGACCTCCCAGCAGACTCTATGCTTATTCACAAGCTTCTTAAGGTCGCTCAATTCGCGATCGATCTTGGATGCTTGTTCTTTTAGGGTATTCGGTCCGTTATTTACCATTTCATCAAAAAATAGGGACTGATGTCCCTATTTTCCTTTCGTTTTAAAGCTCTTCCAGCGCTTTCTCTATTCTCGCTCTCACCTGCTTTGCGATATCCTCTATATTTTTGTTTCCGACGAGCTTCAAAGCCGCCTCAGGGTTCATTGCCGATACAACTACCGTTCCGTCATCCTTCTCATATACGAGAACATTACAGGGTAGAAGGGTTCCTATTTCTGGTTCCATATCGATTGCCTTATGGGCAAACTGCGGGTTACACGCTCCAAGAATCTTATATGGTTTTCTATCAAGACCTAATTTCTCTTTAAGGACCTTTTTCGCATCGATTTCTGTGAGGATACCAAATCCCTGTTCTTTCATCGATTCAGTCACCTTATGTACTGCTTCATCAAAACTCAATTCAGTCTCACCACCGAATGAATAATTGCTTAATGCTCTGACTTCCATTTGAAACCCCCTCTATTAGTGTTTACTTAGAATTCAATATTCTATCAAGGTTTAGTGACCTGAGCTCTCCTCCTGTAGAACCTCCAGGATTGGGCGCGGGGTTTTGTCGGTGTTAGGAGGCAAGATCGGGTATTCCACCTGGGGTTGGTCTCCAGTAAGCGTGAATAAGAAAGCGGTTATGCTATCAATATCGTCGTCGGTGAGTTCTATGCCCAGCTGTGCTGCGCCCATAATCCCTACTGCCTGCCTTAGACTCCAGACCCTTCCTGAGTGAAAATATGGAGGGGTTAGGTCGATATTTCTCAATGTAGGTACCTTAAAAACGTATTCGTCTTTAGCTGTCTTCGTAACCACAAATCGCCCCTTATCCTCTGGAGGGAGTATGTCTGCGCCCGGTTTCTCTACAACTCCGAAGGGGAAGTAGGCGCCTGCGCCGACGTTGATGCCGTTGTGGCAACCGGCACAGCCCTTATCCACGAAAAGTTTAAGACCCTCTTTTTCTTTTTCATTAAGGGCTGTGGGATCTCCCTTGAGAAATTTGTCGAAGCGAGAGTTGGGGGTCAAGAGAGTGGCTTCGAATGCCTCGATTGCCTTTACGGTATTATCCAGATTGACCGGGGTTTTCTCCTCCGGAAAAGACCGCTTAAATGATTGTTGATATCCAGGCATGCTGTCCAGTGTTTCAACCAATCTCTTCGGATTATTACCCATTTCGACGGTTGCCTGAATTGGCCCCTTTGCCTGCTCCTCCAGGTCTTTAGCCCTTCCATCCCAAAACTGAGCTATATTGAAAACAGCATTTAGAACAGTTGGTGCATTTCGAGGCCCCTTTTGCCATCCATGGCCGGTAGAGGTTTCCTGCAGGTCTATACCGGCGGTTCCTAAATTGTGGCAGGTGTTACAGCTTATTAAACTTGAGGCGGAGAGTCTAGGATCGAAGTAAAGCATTTTACCCAGCAGAACCTTTTCCTGTGTGACGGGGTTATCTTTAAGCTCTGGAGCTGAATCCGGAATGGGTTTGAAAAGTGCTTGCGCCTTTTTTTGAAGATCGTCCTGAGCCAATACTCCTCGTGAGATTAATAACATAATCAGCGTCAGGAATATGCACGATGTATTTACGATTTTATTTCGCATCAGGTGATCCTCCGTTATTTACCTTTTTCTCCAACCGGCCCAGTATGGTATGCCATTTTCATCACGGAGTTTTAGTAGTTCATCTCCTTTTTTCACTTCGGCTGCGATAATAGCGGGTCTTTCCTGATAAGTTATTCTTGATCCTGTAACCACAATTTTGTCTTTAGGTTCAATCGTTATGTCCTGCCTTTCGATAAACCATCCGGGACCGAGGTGCACGGAGATTGTTTCCCCCTCTGTTTTCACGATCAGATGCACGCCGTATGACATTCCATGGCTAGGAGTAATTTTTTCTACACTTACTACTTCACCCGATATAGTTTCCACCGTGTTTGGATCATACATCCTATTATATCCGCTACCCCTTCCCCAGCCTCCGCTCCCTTGCCATTCTCCGCCCGGTTGTGCCAGCGAGTCAACTGAATAGATCAAGCTAATTAACGTTAATATCGATATCAGGAGTCTAAAGTTGTATATATCCATGACTTCTTGATCTAAATTATTATAAACCTGGTATTCCCTCGCCAGTGTTGTTAAAGCGTACTACCGTCTATATAGTTCATCTTTCTATTTTCAGTCAGTCTCTATCTTCTTCATTTTTCTCTTGCGTGGATATGGATTGGTTATTGAATGCATTGGAACGTACCTCAGGATGATTTATCCTTCCTCCGAGATTTGCTGTCCAGGCAACCATACCTCCTCCTACGATAAGACCGATCAAGGTTAGAGACATTAACCACCCTCCCAACTTTTGGGAATGCCTCTTTACTATAAGCGTCATGAGTGCCAGTGCACCGACAACTTCCAGAAATATATAGGCTTTTTCAGACATTTCTTCATGTTGTTCAATCAAATTTTCGGAAATTCCCGGCAGCTCCTCTACGATTTCTTCGGCCGGTTCCCCCGTCAAGTAGACCGGAATTGTCCATAACGCGACTATGATCGTAAATATGAGGGAAACATTTATTAATTCTTTACTATTTCTGATCAATGCTATAATGAAAAGCAGGATTGTAAAGCCAACACCTATAAGTGGGATATGGTTTAGAATCAGATGAATATGTGCCCAACTCATTCATATGGTTATCCTCATTACTTAATCGATTTATCCATCTCATAGCTTTTGCAAGTTTTATGCCACCGAATGTCCATACGTTTTTGAAAATAGTTATACAAATATGGATGGATTGTACTACGGAGGTATGCGATCCTGATTGCGGGTGCCAAAGGAATGACCTTGGAAGAAGTAGGGAGAATTCTTAGTTAGAAAATTAGAGAAGGATACCGAATCAAGATCTTATGCTCAATTAAGGCCGGGTTAGTTGATTTGTCGTCAATGGCGGAATATCTCGACATCGATTCCCCTTTCTTTGAGTTTTGAATCAAGTTTATCGTAGTCACAGTTTATTACCCAGAAATAGTAAAGAAGATTATCCTCGGATGCAGAGGTGAATGATACTACCTTCTCAGAGTAGATTTGAAGGAGTCTTATTACCTCAAATAAATCCACCCCCTTTGACATTTTTAATTGTATTCTTTCTGGTTCCTCGGGAAATCTTAACAGGTTTATTAGGCCGTCTAAGATATCTGTGACAGTTATTATTCCCACTATCTTGTCATCCTTGGATACTACAGGAAGGGCATTAATTTTCCGGTTTCGAATTATCTGTGCCGCTGACTCTATTGTCGCGTCCTCCGAAATTGTAATGGGCTGGGGAGTCATCACTGAGTCTATGGACAGATTGGGCTGATTTAGGACCCCTCTCAGATCCCTATCAGTGATTACTCCAACGAGCAGGTCATTCTTAATCACAGGCAACTGCCTAAATCCATGTTTCTTTAACAGGTGTATGGCAAAATTAACGTCTTCTGACGGTGTTATGGAGATAGGGTCTGGGGTCATGCAATTTTTTACATACATATCTTCAACCTCCTGTTTGACACAGCTTATGCCTAAAGTGATTAAAGAATTTATACTTACTCTGTATAAAGCAGGCAAAAATAATGCCAGCGCAAGCGATGTTTGCTTTTTCTGAAGAATCATCGATAAGAGGTGTAAGATGTAATAAATTTGGACGGTTCAAATATCTTTAATTTGATGGAAATATAGTGATTATTTGTCGCACAGCACAGATATGCCAGGTAATTCATCCCCACCAAGAAAAACAAGTGAAGCCCCTCCGCCGGTTGATACAAAGTCAACTTCCGTCTCAAGAACCTCTGCCTTTCTTAGGGCAGCAACCGTATCTCCTCCTCCAACAACTGTATTTGCTCCCCTCCAGTAGGCAAGTGATAGCGCCCTAGCAACATCGATAGTCCCATGAGAGAATTCGGCCTTTTCGAATAAACCCATTGGACCGTTCCAAAAAATTGTTCCTTCTCCAGACAAGATCTCGTGAGTATAGATTGAAGC
>JBAUII010000056.1:0-26340 GCA_049682815.1 Thermodesulfobacteriota bacterium
TCTCCCTCTAGGGTGGTGTCATGGTGATTGTTAAGAAACGATCGAATGACTACGAATGAGATTGCTTCGTTCATTCCATTCTCTCGCAATGACTGTTCTGGGTTTGGATAGGATAGACGTAACGAACAGGGTAACCTGATTTTAAAAAGGCATTTTTACTTGTCCAAAACCCTTTATTTATAAGGGTGCAAATTTAAAATTCAGTCTATCTTGGACAGCAGTGTTTATAACTCGAAATTCATTTTTTAATTTCTTTAATTATTGCATCCCTCATTTGAGTAGTCGTTGCTTTTCCCCCGATATCCCTCGTTAGAAAGTTTCCTTGCGAAAGAACTTTGGCTATTGCATTTTCTATTGCTCTTGCTTCTCTGGTTCTACCTATATGCCTTAGCAAAAGTGCCCCAGATAGAGTTACGGCAATAGGATTTGCGAGGTTCTTGCCAGCTATATCAGGGGCATTTCCATGAGCTGCCTCAAATACTGCGCACTCAGCTCCTATATTTGCTCCTGGAGCAAATCCAAGCCCGCCAACAAGCCCGGCACATATCTCTGACACTATATCACCATATAGATTCTCGGTTAACACAACATCAAAAATATTTGGATTAAGAACTAATTGCATGCAGGCATTATCGATTATCATCTCTTCGTACTCAATGTCAGGATATTTCTTTGCCACGCCTCTTACACAATCCAGGAACAAACCGTCACTTAGTTTCATTATATTGGCTTTATGAAGGACTGTTACCTTTTTCCTTTTTTGTCTTTTCGCGTATCTAAAAGCGAAACCTGCTATTTTATTCGATGCATTTTCAGTGATGACCTTTAATGTCTCTACAACGCCAGGGGCAATCTGATACTCGAGGCCAGAGTAAAGGTCCTCCGTATTTTCTCTTACGACTACTATATCAACATCCTGATACCGCGACTTCACTCCGGGGAAGCTTTTTACGGGTCTTAGGTTAGCGTAAAGATTAAGTGTCTTTCGAGTTAATACGTTGACACTCTTAAAGCCCTTTCCAACTGGTGTACCCACCGGACCCTTCAAAGCTACTTTATTTCTTTTTATCGAATCAAAAAGAATTTCCGGAATGGCCGTTTTATACTTCTCAATCGATTGAGCACCTGCAGGTATTATCTCCCACTTAATTTTTACACCGGTAGCATCAATAATTCTTCGTGCTGCGTCAGTTACCTCAGGCCCGATGCCATCACCAGGAACAAGAGTCACCCTCTTAATACTATTTTTTTTCATTGCTTAAGCGTACAGTATTTCAAATTAAGTTTAATGGAACTTCAGGCAAATCCAAATTCAAAAGCCCTGTAAAGGAAATCAATTTGATCTTTACCATGTCTCAATTATATTAATCAACAAACAGAGAGGACATATCATGAAAGAAGGAAAAATGGTAAGTGTCAATCATATCGCAATTGCCGTTCGAAATATAGAGGAGGCGGAAAAGCTGTATGAAACTGCCCTGGGTCTCAAAGTGAGTCATAGAGAGGTCGTTGAAGAACAGGGCGTTAGGGCTTCAATGCTTGAGACAGCGGGGGGAGACACCACAATTGAACTCCTAGAACCAATCGGAGAAAACTCACCCATATTCAAATATTTGGAAAAAAGGGGAGAGGGCATTCACCACATTTGCTTCAAGGTAGATGATATCGAATCCGCACTTGAAAGACTAAAGAATCAGGGCATTAAATTAATAAATGATGCACCGCGACCAGGGGTTGATGGAACGAAAGTGGCATTTTTACACCCGAAAGCTCTAAAAGGTGTATTGATTGAGCTGGTTGAATTGCCTAAGGACCGATCCTATTAAACCATCCCCGGCCCCATGCTAAAAAAACTCTTCGATAATTCTCTCGGCACGAATTGTTTATCAATTCCATACGCCCGAAGAAATAAAGAATTTTAACAGCATTTATTCCATGAATCATATCTCGGTGGGCTTACAAAGTGGGTATGAATTAAGTTTAAATTTATCTCTTAATCCATTTATTATTTTGTATCAGTAGGTTTCTTAGGAGTCTGAAATTCGGATTCCTTTACTCTGTTATCTTCCTTTGGAGGCGTAATATCGATTTCGTCAGGCTCTTTCAAGGATTTTCTAAAACCCTTTATTCCCTTGCCAAGTGCAGAACCAAGGTCACCTAATCTACTTGGACCAAATATTAGGAGTAGTATTACAAGAATAATAACGAGTTCCCATACACCTAGTCCGCCAATCATGATTCTACCTCCGAGTATAAAGTACCGATTACACTATTGAATGTCAATATAGAATATTCTGACTGAATTTTTAGGAAATTTGTAAGGAAGTGACCCTTACTTGCCCAAGAATTCGCCTATAGGATTAAGCGACTCAATATGATCACATACTATTTTGAATATAACCGTCATTGGAACTGCAATTAGAGCTCCTGGAATCCCCCAGATCCAACCCCAAAATATCAAAGAAAGAAAAATGATTAGCGGATTAACCGCAAACCTCCGACCATGTATCAAAGGAGTGATAATATTACCTTCAAGCGCCGTTAGTACTAAATATGAAAGCGGTACAAGAATTACATGTCCTAAATCTTCAAAAGTCATTGACGAAACAATTGCAACAATAAATATTCCTGTTAAAGATCCAATATAAGGGATATAATTTAGCAAACCAGCCATGACACCCCAAAGGATCGGATTTGGCATCTTTAACAGAAACATTGCGAATCCAATCGCTAAACCCAGACCGATATTTATTACTGTTACAGTTATCAGATAAGCAGAAATATCTCTCTCTGTTTGACGAGCAATGTCCACCGCTTGTTTTTTGTCTTTGAGTCTAGGTAAAAGTTTGACAAGTTTAAGTAGAAACAAATCACCTGAGGCAAGTAAAAAGAAAAGAAGAGTGATTACCAAAACTATCCCGATGATTAAACCCCTTGTCTGGCTGAACAGGATTTCGCTATAGGTTTGTTCCTTAACTTCCACAGTCTGGGGTTTTATTTCTTCCTCTATTTTAGTTAACTGCTCAGCTTGTTCCGTTACCTTTGTGACTTCCTCAACAGGTTTCTTCAATTTACGAAGTTTGGATTCGATAGCCCTAAAACTCTCGGGAGCCTTTGCAATCCACTCGATAGCGGGATCAGACAGACTGTAGAATCCAAAACCTATTGCCACAATAAACGCCAGCAGCAAAAACGCTGAGCTTACTGTCTCAGGAATTTTGAGTTCCTTCATCCCTCGTACGACAGGTGCCAATAGTAAGCTCAATAGCAATGATAACACTATTGGTAACACAATTGCTCGGGCGAACTGAAGTGTATATATAGACGCGAATATAAATAAACCAATTAAGGCGATAGAGGGGACGTTAAAAGGAACTTTAGCTAAATCCGAAATTTTTAAATTTTCAGAACCATCCGCTATCAAGCTTTCTTCGTTTTCATTACTTCGAGATGTCGGCTTATCAACCATATTTTGGCTCCACAAAAGCGTGATTGTACATCATCAAAATCAATTAATAAAATTGACAGTGTGGAAATACGAATTATCAACTAACTAAATTTCAACAGATTATTTAATCCATAGTCGCAAAATATATTATAGCTTTATGCTGCTTGTTGATAATTAATTGACTTTCAAAGTAAGAAAATCGGATTCCCCTTCTATATTATTTTATCATTGTACGAAAACGATAATTAATTTTTGAATTACTTTTTTTATATCAAAAAATTCACTTCAAATATTTCGCAAGGAGTGTCAAATTATAAATTCACAAAATTTAAACTCAGTTAAAAAAAATAAAAAATTTTTTCGTTTAGAAAAAAAACTATTGCAAATTATAAAAATATTTATTACAATGGACTTAAATTTAATTAATTACTTAAAGGAGGATGGCATGGCAAAGGCCAAATCAAGTAGCAAGAAGGCTGCTAGCAAGTCAAAGAGTTCGAAGGCTAAGTCCGCGGCAAAAAAAACGACTAGCAAGAAGAAGACTACAGCAAAAGCTACTAAGTCTAAATCGAGAACTTCGAGTTCTAAACGAACGAGTAAGACCTCGAAGGCAAAGTCTACCAAAGCTAAATCAACTTCAAAGAAAACGAGTACTAAAAAGAAAAAATAGCCGTCCCAACTTTTTAGAGTATTTGTAGAAGCTCTATCAGCTTTGGTAATAACTACCTATGATTTTATGAAAGCTAGGTCTAGAATTTGATTCTAGAAGGGAAAGTCTTCGTCAAACAGAAATTCCAATTAAAATAACCTAGTACCTAAACCAAATCATCTTTTGTTTGGTATTCTGTTTTTCGAAAATTTGCAGCGGTACGCTGCTCTATTCATCGCCAATTAGATTCCCCCTTTGGCCCCTTATAGTAATTCATTGCTTCGGGTAGCCACTGTCTCAAATTATTTATCCTCGTGCCATAACTTGGGTGTGTAGAAAGAAATTCCGGTGGACCATAAGCCCCACCTGATTGACTCTGCATGCTCTCCCAAAAAGCAATCGCCTCTCTAGGGTCATATCCAGCTTGAGCCATATAAATAAGGCCGATTCTATCGGCCTCAGCCTCTTGCGTGCGACTAAATGGCAATATACCGCCAACATTTACACCAACACCATAGGCATTCATAATCGCGCTTATGACTGCTGGATTACTACTTCCCAAAGCCGCTTGTAATCCTTCGGCGCCAAGATTAGCAAGAATACCCGCTGACGCTCTTTCCGCACCATGATTTGCAGCGACGTGTGCAACCTCGTGGGCAACAACAGTTGCAAGAGCTGCGTCACTATTAGCGACACGAAACATCCCGGTATAAACCCCAATCTTGCCACCTGGAAGCGCAAAAGCGTTGACTACACTATCGCCCTTAATAACCCTGTATTCCCAATTGTATTTTGGTGTATCTGCCACACTTACTATTCCTGAACTAACCCTAGTTAATTGGTTATTGTATTGAGGATTATTTGAAACTCCCTCTTCTTTTATCACCTCTTGAAAGGCTGCATTGCCCATTTGAGAGGCTTCCTGGGAAGATACCAGAACAAGCTGTGATCTTCCTGTTATAGGAGCTGTTTGACAAGAAATCAAAATGGAAAGAAAGGAAATAAGAATTAGTAATATCGATGACTCAGTTATTTTGCTTACCAATCTATAATCCAATAGTTTTTTTAACATGATTAACCTCCTGTTAAATATTCTCTTAAAAAGAATTATTTCGATTTATATTTTACCCTACCCCCTGGAGATTAAACAAGTAAAACTTTCCTTTGAAAACCCTTGATCGTAAAAAAATCATGAATCTACTCAACCCCAAGCAAGAGAATTACTCTCTATCCACAAAACCTCATTAAGATTTGAATGACCCTCCTAATCTTTGTAAGTCAGAATACGTCCCCATAAGCTTTTCGTTCCCCAAATTCCTGAACGCAAGCATTCGAGAAGAACTATCTGGCTGTGATCGATAAATACGTTTACTTCAGGTCCATAGTTTTTAATGTACCAGCCGAAGACGTCAGGATCGGCAGCCTCAAACATGGCTTTTTCCAAACCTAGCTCACGGATGATCTTGGCTATTACGTCCGTCCGCCAGGTCCTGACCTGTTCTGTAATGCCCTCGGACTCAATCATGATCATGTAGGCTCCTGCATCGAGGTGCTGGTTAGCCAGTTGTATAGCCCAATCGGGATCGCTCGTTCCTTCAGCCTCAAGTTCTTCGACCGCACTGGCACCACCGGCTCCAAACTGAATATTGATTTCCGGCTTAGCCTTTAGACCAGCTTTTCTAACTTTATTCGTTAATCTTACTAAATCCTCATTTGGTATAGTTATAAAGCCGCTTGAAATCTCGACGATATCAAATTCAAGACGCTTACACTCCTCAATATATTGATCAACAGCTTTCGTTCCAAGAGTAAGGACGTGTTCTATGAATCCCCCAGTTGAAACCATTACTTCATGTTCATGACACAGCTCTATAATCTCTTTCACAACATGTCGGGGCATAAGGCTAAAAGATCCGCCAGAAAATTTAAATATATCTACATACTCACCCATCGTTACTAAAATATCCTCCAGGTAATGCTTTCCGACCGGTGTGTAGTAAGGACCACGAATTTCTGTTAGACCTCGTTTGCGGGGCTTCTTTTCCCTCTCATTTATCGGTAAAAATTCAAAAGCCCTTTCGTCCTTATGTGTTTTTGGCTTTTCTAATTTATTTTTAGGCATTTATAATCCTCCTGTAGGGTTTAATTTTGTAGTGGTGTTTTTACTCGTGAAATAAGTTTGCATAATTCAGATATATCGATGTCATCCAGGTTCGCAACCGTATCGACCAGTTTTTTCCTCAAATTTCTGCTGGTATACGGTTTACTAAGTATTTCAAATTTATTCACAACAGTCTCCCAGCCTGAAGGATTTGTAAAAAATCCTTCGTAATCCCTCTTTTCTTTTGCGAAGATCCTCCCATCTTTAAGGGTAATTGTGATTTTACAGGCGTGTTGTTCAGGAAACAAATTACTATACTCCTTCGCCGGTCTAACAACCACCCTTTTTAAAAGATCCTGAACATCCTGACCGAGTATCCGAACCGCTTCGTACTGAGCTGGCATTACTTGATCATCTATCAATGCTACCGAGACCATATATTGCATGCTGTGATCAGCTTCTTCTTTTGTCCTCACTATTGTTTTATCACCCTCCTCTCCGCCTCCGATTATGTGATAGGCCACATCAAAAATGTCGATCTCTATTTTTTTTATTTCTTCATGAGTAATGCGATTTTCCCTTTTGATTTCGAGAGCGCCCTCTATCGCAGACTGTGAATGAACTTCGGCATTATATTTTTTTATAATTGTCTTCCTTACCCGCTCTAAGTCTTCTTTAGACCAATCGATTTCAAATTTTTCTGATATAGAATCCATAAATCCTTTGTTTCCTTCGAAGACCTCTCTTGGTCCCGTAATACCCCTCATAGCGAGAAATGTTCCATGCATGCAACAAAACGCCGTGTTTGGCATTGCCAGCCCCTTCCAATTCGAAAGTAATCCAGTCCGCGTTACGCGAAGCGCATTAAAAGCAGTGCCGCATATCCCAATGGCATTTACCGTTTTCTCAAAATCCAGATTCAAGGCCTTTGCAATACCGGCTGCCAGTGAGTATGAACCTTGAACAGTATGATCGAATCCCTTACTACGAACCGGCGCTACATCGCTAAGCCTGCATTGAACCTGATAAGAAACAGCCAGGGCAGTCAAAAAATCACGCCCATTGCCATCAGCGTACTCAGTAGCAGCCAGAACTGCACCAATATTGTCGCTCGGATGGCAAGTCTCCCCTTTCGCCAGGTAACTATCGTTGAAATCCAGGTAGCGCACAAGCGAACAATTATAAAAGGCCGCAAGGTCTGGAGCCGTCTTTTTTCCACCAAAGACGGTACAAAGATTATTACCTCCAAATTCCTTCAGATGGGACCTAATATATTGCATTGGTTTAGCCCCGATTGCTCCGATCGCACAGCCCAGGGAATCCATGAGTCGGATCTTTAATTGGAGCTTTGCCTCTTCGGACAAATCTTCATATGAAGCTCGAATAACAAAATCGGCAAGTTTTTCAGATCCGGTCATCGACTGTCTCATTATTTTATTCCTGTTTGTTGATTGATTTTCCTCACTACAGCGTTGTTTATATGATTATTCATTTATCAAGCTAACTCAAATCAAGCAACCTTGGCTCGTCACAAAATGGGAACTTAATTTCATTTAATATAAGATTTATAAATGATTTATAATTAGACTTAAAGATTCAACTAATTTGATTCACGGTGTGAGAGAAAATACTAGTTAACCTTGCAATGTCGGACAGAATTGAAAGATCTTCTGTCTCATTTAGTCTTGAGAGTTAAAATGTCATCAAAAAATAAAGAGCTGCGTCCCTTTAATTCCCAAGGACTGTTATTGGGAATCCGCATTGCTTGTCATCATACTTCGATGCTATCTGTTGAGGAATTAATCTATTCGACGATAAAAAAGGAAGGAACATTGAAAAGGAAGTGCACGATAGGAATAGGAATGAAGATAGTTTAGGGAATAGCCGGGACGAAAAACAACAATAATTCATTTATTCATGCCAGACCCGAGGGACACATGGAATTGGCAAGAAAGAAATGAAACGTAAACGTTATTTGGAGTGATTTTATGATTGAATCAAAGATAAAAAACCAGCTTTTTGCGATCTGTATAAATAATTCTGGTTATCCAGCCTCCTTAGAACTATATAAGGTTTACCGTGTATTATCAGATAAGGTTGCCGAAGCGGAAGGTGACATGCGAGTAATTGATGAAAGTGGAGAGGATTATATATACCCCTCCGAACGCTTCGTTCTAATCGATCTACCGCAAAAAGTGATTGAAAAAATGCAGTCCGGGTTTTTAGCGGAGAAAAAGCGATAGCTTCCGAATGAAAGCGGTACTTTTTTAGAAATACCATACAACTCTTTAAAGATATAGACCTGGAAATCTCCCCAACTTTTCATCGGTACGCTTTGATCCCCTCCTTTTTAAAGGAGGATTAAGGAGGATTTTAGCGTCATTGCGAGGAGTTTTATCCCGAAGCAATCTCCTCTTTTATCGTCATCGCCAAGGGCCGGGCCTTGAGGCGATCTCCACACTATCTCTTGAAGAACTCAGGTACTTCGACGAAAGGAGGAAAAAGGACAAGAAGGATGAAGTCCCCGAAGAGGGAACTAGTAGAGGTAGTTCAAAAAACACCGGGGAAGAGGAATAAAAATAATTCACTTATTCATGCCTGACCCCAGAGATATAGATGAGTATAGGCATATTATGTTATTCATATAAGGTCCATAAGTTAAGTTAGATTTTTGAAAGAAAACACAATATACTTGAGGTTACTAAGATGGCAATTTTGAAAAACGCTTTTACAGTTACTTATATTCTAATACTGCTTTTTTTCGTATCGTCGTGCGCACCTAAGGTCTTATCATTTAAAGCTGTACCAAGAAATATATGTGTTGGTCAAGAAACTACAGTGTCTTGGAAAGTACAAGGCCTAGGCCTACTTACGGCAGATCCATCAACAAATAATACAGGTCCTATTGCAAAAGAAGGCTCTATCATATTCACACCTTTGGTTGATACAAATTTTTCGATCATTGCATTGAGGAATGGCAAGGAAACCCCACCCAATCATCAATACGTTCATGTACTCAATGATGGTGAAGAAATACCTCCAATCGGAGGCACGGCGAAACCTGTTGGCAATAAATTGGTAGCGACAATAGAACATCAATTTCAAGAATGGGGCGAACTAAAAATCAAGAATTTAATTAACCCCTACGACCGATCTTTATGGGTTGTCTATGAAGAGAAAGAAATAGAAATACCTGCCGAGCCAGAGAACTGTGATGATATATCTAATAAACCCGACTACTGTCAAGAATTTATGATAACTGCCATTCATAAAATTTTTATGGGTCTGAATCGTAATGAGATTAATGATGCTAATCTCCAGCCTTCTATTTTACAGACATCTGGATATGCTGTATGTAAGAATAACCGAGAATAAACTATGCCTGATTTAAAGAATCTAATAGACACAATTGCAATTGTTATGATGGAAAACAGATCCTTCGATAACATGCTTGGGCATCTAAGCATGCCTGGAGATGGCAACGGAAAAGAAGTTGATGGTCTTCGTCCTCCTTTGACGGGTGTGAACTCAAAGTATGGAAACCCAGCAGGGAGAATATATTACCCTCGTGCAATGCAACAAGATAAAGAGTTAACACATGACCTGCCTCATAATCGGGCGGATATTGAAACCGTACAGCTAGCGCACTCAGGAGGCTCAAACGGGAAATATACAATGAGTGGATTTGTTAAGTCATACTTCGAAACTTGGAAAAACGAAAGACCACCGTACCCAGACCCTATGGGTTACTATAGACGCGAGCATGTGCCGATAACAAATTTCTTAGCTAATAACTATCGTGTATGCGATCGCTGGTTCTCCCCGTTACCCACTAGCACAGTACCTAACAGATTAATGTCCCTGAGCGGGAGAAGTTCGACTGACGGAACAAAACCACGACCGCATAAAGCCGGCAAAATATTATTGGATTGGCTGGATATTCGCAAAATTCCTTGGAGAGTCTATCATGACGGATTCTTCTCCTTTTTTACATTACTGCTAAGATCAGAGGTATTTGGCCCTTGGTTCAGACCTATAGATGATTTGAAGGTGGATATAAGAAAACCCTCCGAAAATATGCCAAAGGTAATAATAATCGAGCCCTCATATTACGACCCACCCATACTTAGTGGCCATCCTAACGATAATCATCCGCCTTTACCTGTAGGTCCCGGCGAAGTATTTTTAAAAAAAATATATGACATATTAACTTCCAATCCCACACGATGGAAAAAGACAGTAATGATATTAACTTATGATGAACACGGAGGTTTTTACGACCATGTGCCTCCTTTGCCAATACCATACGACCCACCTCAAGGTAAGTATAGACCGTTTAAATGCACCGGCGTTCGGGTTCCTTCAATTATAATATCTCCTCTCGTTTCTGCGGGGCGGGTACACCGCTGCAACTTAGATCATACGTCAATCCTTCAGTTTATTGCTGAACGTTTTGACCCGAAATCCGGTTATTCTCCTGCAGTAAAATCACGTAGAGACCAGTATGGTATCGGGAGTGTGTCGGACGTTCTTGATCTTGATGAGAACAGCATAAGACACGAAATCCCTAAATCACCGGCCTATACCTATGATAAAACTAAAATACTCATCCCATTTGAGCCAGATAAAGAAAAAGGATTGATGGAAAAAGCCTTTGTTGAAGCTGGAATAACAGCAGTTAAGAATCAGCCGACAAAAGTAAGAAGGAAATATCCTGAACTTATTACTTGGTATAATGAAAACAAATAATTATCCATACCAACAAATAAAGCCCTAGATATCTATTCATAAATAGAGCCTACGGCTTTTTTACATCTTTATTAAAGGGGACATGCGTCCCCTTTAAATAAGGGACTTCATCTCTATTCATAGACCTTTGCTTCTCAATATTTCCAACACTTTTCTTATCTCATTTGCCTGGGATTCGATAATAGCGACCAGCTCATCTGGCGATCTGCTATCTTCCCTATCCTTCCGGTTAGGATTAACCGCTTTTAGGTCGTACCGCTTAGCTATGATTTCTTCTACAGGCACACGCCAGGAACGCTCACTTTCTTTAAGCTCCGGCCGTGAAGGGTTAAAGAGTTTGAAGAACTCGTTAAAGCGTTCCAAAGTCAACGGTTGCTTTTTGGTGATATTGAGGTCGGATAAATCATAATACCAGACATAACTTGTCGGTTCTCCCTTTGTAAAAAAGAGAAGATTGGTTTTACTAGCAGCACCCGCATTCATGAAAACCTTTGGCGGAAGGCTCACGATACACCAAAGGTTGCACTCATTAACGAGTTTACGTTTCGTCTGTACAAATGCAGTCTCATTAGTACGAAAGAGAACGCCTTCATCCATTACTATTCCACATCTACCACCTGGTTTAAGACTGTCTATCACATGCTGAAGAAAAAGTACTTGAGTTGCACTAGTTTTGTAAGCAAAGCGAGTTTGAGCGTCCTTTCCCTCCTTTCCACCGAAAGGGGGATTTGTAAGTACAACATCAAAGAGAGAAGGCACACCTGAGAAGAGCCCTCCATAAACCTCGAGTCCTGTTAGTGTATTCCCATGCCAGATATGCGGTTCGTCTATCTCCTGAAGCACAAGGTTTGCAAGAGCGATAGGGTAAACAAGGTTCTCCTTTTCTCTACCGTAAAAGGTCCTTGTTTTAAGGATTTCTATATCCTCTCCTGTCTTTGCATTCTCCTTCATCAGTTGATAAGCCTGAGCTAAAAACCCTCCCGTTCCACAACATGGATCATAAACCGTCTCCCCGATTTCAGGATTAATCACTCTCACCATTACACGGATAACCTCTCTTGGCGTAAAGAACTGTCCACCATCATTATTTTTTTCACCCATTTTCTGGAGCAATCCTTCATAGACCTGGGAGAGGGTAAACATGTGGGTTTCATCAACCTGATCTAAAGTGAGTTGATCAATCTTATCAAGGATGTCCAGTAGATTACGTTCGGTATCAATACCGGTTCTCTCAAAAGATGAAAAGACTTCACTGATCACCTTCTGGCGGGGAGTCGCCCCCGGTTTATCCTTTAATTTTCTGAGGGTTGGTAAAAGGTCGATATTGACGAAATTCATAAATCCGCCGAGCGTCCCCAGCTGTAATTCCAGACGTTTCTTTCCATCGTGCGCTGCCCAATCCCCCCAACGATACGGATATTCCAAAGACGGTTTAAATTCACCACCCAATGCCTTTGCATATTCTGCTTCTTTTTCTTCCCTTTCATCGAGGATGCGAAGGAAAAGCATCCAAGTAAGTTCTGGCACATACTGAAGGGCGCTAGCCCTCCCAGAGCGCCGCATAATATCACAGATTCCTTTTATGTAGGCATTAAGCGACTGCGGTGTTGTGATTCTGCGATTGTTTTTAGCCACTCATTTTCTCCCCGGGGAAAATATGCTTTATCAACTCTTCTGCTGGTCTTAAATCCTTCTCTATATCTTCTTCACTTATTCCTAAACTGCCGAATGGTGGATATCTATCTGCAAGGTAATAGGATGAAACTCTCTCACAAAATTCTTGAAACGAGTCCAGTTCCGGCATAAATTTAATTGCCTCGTCCAGCAGTGCGTCTAATCTGTGTATTTTCCTAAGTTTCCAGCCATGCTTTATCAAGAAGGCTTTCAGGTATTTTTCTATGCACTGTTGAAGAAAGAACCCAGCCGCATTTACGTCCTTATCCCTAAGGTTTCTTCTGACTCGTGCCCAGTCGGTTCTGGCGATTTTCATCCATTCTCCAATTCCTTCTTCCCCTTTTCTCATAGAACGACGCCCTCTTCCATAATTGTTTGGATAAAAGCATCTTCCATATCCAATTTATCTCTGAATTCCTCGGGAGTTAAAACAATTGGAGAAATCGGCACGCCATTCCGAAGGTCTCTTATAATCCTTGAAACCGAAGCCATTCTATCAATCATTCGCTCTTTCGTAGAAGCTATAACGAGAATGTCTAAATCGCTATCTTCTGTAGCTTCATCTCGGGCATAGGACCCATAAAGAATAACCTTCTCTGCATTATACTCTTTCTTCAGCCTATCACTTATCTTTTTCAGTCGTTCATAGATATCCTGAGTCATAGTTTTCTCCTCGAAACGACAAATAAAATTGCAAATGCCTTTAATCTAGGAATGTTGCGATTATTGTGTTGTGAATTCGGAAGAACGTTTTCCGCACTTCTGTCCTCTCTCCAGTCTATTTCGTATTCTTAGTCTTTTCTTCTAAGAATTCAAGAATTCTTTTTACCTTTTTCAATAAAAGGGGACGCCGTATATATTTTCTTTTACTCCTTAAGCCCGTTAAAAGAGCTGCTCTCACTTTGTCAGTTTTAGAAAATTTAATTATTTCTAGCTTATAAAATTCATCCATTAGCTTATCTTCTCTAAAGTCATTAAATATAGAATTTGTTTCACTAAAAGCTTTATCTTCTCTTTCTTGCAACATAATTAACATTTTAATTACCTGCGTGATTTTCGAATCTTTTTCAAAAACAGATTCCCTGAAAAATTTGTTCAAATTGTCTCTATCTAACTGACACAGTGGCTTAATTAGGGCCTTCTTAACTTCTATATTTTTCTCAGACTTATACTGTTCTAATAACACTCTTAATTCTTTTTTCGACAACTCTAATTGATTTAGCAAAAGTATGCTTTGAATTCTTACATACCAATGCTTGAATTTTGACATTCTACTATTCTTTACATAAGAAAGCAGTTTTTGAGGATAAATCCGAGCATAGCGTAAGGCTGTTAACACCTGCGCCTCTTGCTGTGCAAATTTGTTATAAGGAGAATATAAAAAATCTGCTAGTTTATTTCCAATAGTTGCTCTGTTAGGAAAGCATCTGAAATACCTAACTACACTTCCCATTAATCTACTATCAGGATTCTTCTCAATTTCCTTTAACGCGCGAGGGATTAAATAAGATTCCTGCAACAATGTAAAAGCTGTCATTAGCCTCCGAAACAATCTTAAATCTTTTCCCAAGATTGGTTTTTTCCTTGTTCCTATCTTTTTATACTTTTTCTTTAGAACTTCAATGTATTCGATTCGCTCGTTTTTGGTTAAATTTTTCTGTTTCTGAAATTCTTTAAGCAGAGCATTTACACGATCTAACCTTTCATCTTCTATCTCACTTTTAATATCTTGGTCTTCTAGAATAAGAGTCTTTTCGCCTTGAATGTTTAAATGTAACTTTCTGAGAATATCATTCATAATAAAAATACACTCTCTAGCTACCGATTCATCTTTCGAAAATATTTTTACGTCATCCACATACCGGAAGTATTTTATTTCTTCCTTTTTGGAAAACTTTGCAAATTCTTCATCTAAAGGTAGAAGGTAGACATTTCCTAGAAAGCTCGAAACATCATTCCCCTGAGGTATACCCCTTAACACAGGTTTTCCCTCATAGCTTCTCCATGTCCAATATTCCAAAATATGCATGAGTAGATTTATTATCTTTTGCTCTTTTGGAAGGTATTTTAAAAGAATCTCATCCCTTAGAATTTCTAAACTTATGTTCTCGAAGTAGGATACGATATCCGAAATTGTAAGATATTTATAACCTTGATCTTCGAATGTATACTTAGATTTTTCGATAAACTTTGGCCACTGTTCATACCAGGGTTCCACAATATCAATTCTACTTTGAATCGTTTCTTTCTTTAAAAATGGAAATTTTAGAATTTCGTGATCCTGAAATAGACGATCTCGTGTCTCCTCGGGTTTTAGCCGGTAGGAACAAACCCCTTCTGGTAGTTTTTTGTCTAAGTATGGCGCGATTAGATAGACAATTGCGTACGTTACAATTCTATCTTCGATCTCCGGGACCGAACCCGGACGCACCGCAAGAGAAGATTTAGGAACGTCTATTTCAAGCAAAGGTTTGGGATAATAACCTTCTCTAATTAAGCCCTCTTGGATATTTTTTAAGTTATCTTCGAGACTGAAACCAAAATCTGAATAACGATAGGTATCATGAATAAAATCAGTCCGTGCATCATTCCTAACAAGATGCCAAGCTCTTTTTAAAACATCCATCGATAATAATTTCTTGTATAACTTATTATTCACGACGCTATCTTACAACTCACCCCTAAACGCCTTTCTTAAAACTGCCTGTGGTAAAGCGTTGATGGCCTCGAGTTGCTTTTCAATTGATCTGCGAAGTTTCTCCACCTCAGCCATTTTTTCTTTGAGTTCAGCCGCGATACGCTTTTGTTCAGGGAGAGGGGGAACGAGCATATCCAAATCTTGGAGATGCTCTTTATTCATAGCACCGAATGTGCTCCCTCTGCCACCATACGTCTCAGAAAGATTTCTTTCGACGAAGCGAAAAAGGTAAAGTAGGAACCAAGGCTCGATATTGTTTTTTGACCGTATTGCTGCAAGTCCTCTCCCAATGCAGCATTTCTGATTCGCCATATTTGTAGGCCCTACTGGAGCTCGAACAGAAATGAGAACGTCATCGGGCCTAGCAATCTTGATTGGTTCCGAGCACCATGTTGATTGGATAGGAGAGATCGAACCAAAATCAATTTTTCCCTGGAAAAAAGGTAATCCTACGTTTTCCTTGTTATAGGTGGAGCCGGGTGGAGATTGCCCCATAATTATTTCGCACACCTCGCCCAATCTCTTTCTCTCCCACTCCTTTGCCGCTTCACTTTCAAAGACTTCTCGCAGATATGCGGAAGGGAGGGCTTTGGATGCTCTTAACTGCTGTTCGCAGGCAGTTCGGGCGCGCTCTACCTCTTGCATCAGTTCCTGAAGTTTTGCAGCGATGCGCTTTTGTTCAGGCATAGTGGGAAGAGGAATTTCTAAATTTTCTATATCGGTTCTGGTGAGCCCTTTAATCGTTGCACCTCTTTGAATGCGTATCAAATTATTCTCCTGCGATAAGATAAATCTTGCCAAATATTCTGAGTAAGTTTCTTTACCACAGATTATCCCGGTAATATCTTGGCTGAAACACAAATCATTCGTAGCTATACCTACTTTGCCAACGCCTGTCCTTGTAACGACCAAAACCGTATTCTTTCGTACCAAGTGAGTTGCACTATTTTTGAGCCCTTCTTCAGTAATGAATTTTCTCCCGCCCGAAACCCAGAAACTCGTTATATCAGCACCGGTAATCCAAGGTATAGTTCCATCCCAGTATGTTGGTACATTTGTATCGGGGGTCCCGCCGTTCACGAATTTCTCACACACTTGCGCCAGCCTCACCCATCGCCAGCCCTCTTTTAAAGGTTCGAGGCTTGTAGTGTTCGAGGGTTCAAGGGTTAACTCGTGAAGTCTTGAACTTTTGGATTCTGAAACCTCATTTTTCATCCCGTTGACTCCTAGTTTTCTGTAAGATTTCGTTCGGTTCGTCTGCCATACTTTTAACCCGTGTGGCCGAAGTTTGAACCATTCAACTTTATTAAACATTAAACATATTAACTCTTAAACATTCTTATTTTATCAATCCTGCTCGTGCGAAGCTCATATAGTCTTCCTCATTTTTGCCAATGATTACGTGATCGAAAACCTTTATCCCGACAAGTTCGCAGGCCTGAATTATGCGCTTTGTCGTCTCGATATCGTCCGGAGAGGGTTCGGCATCCCCTGATGGATGATTGTGAACCAAGATGATTGAAGAGGCCGACCTTAGTGTCGCCTCTTTTATAATCTCTTTTGGGTCAACAACGCTTGCATTAATACTCCCCTTGCTTATCTCAAGGTTCCTAATGGGTTTATTTTTTATGTCGAGGAAGATTACACTAAAAAACTCTTTCTTCGCATCCCTAAGATAAGGGCCATAATAATCGGAAACGTAACTCATAACATCATCGGCAGTCTTAATTCTCTTCTTTTTCTCCGCTCCTTCTCTATATAGTCTTTTCCCCAATTCCAGCGCTGCTTTTAATTGGGCTGCCTTTGCTGGGCCCACTCCATCAATTTTGCAGATCTCAGAAATAGGGGCAGAATCTATCTCCCTCAATGAACCGAACCGATTTAATAAACCTTTCGCCAATTCGTCTGCACTGGCTCCTTCTTTTCCTGTTCGAAGTATTATTGCCAAAAGCTTTGATGGGGAGAGGGATTCTGGGCCGTTTTTCATAAGCATTTCCCTCGGTCTTTCTTCCTTTACCCATTTTTTTATTGGACGGTTTTGCCTGTTTGCCGCAACACTATCTCTTACTTCTTTTCTCAGTCTTTCGCAGTCTTTGGCTGTTTTGATACTAAGCTTTCCAATTATCTCTTCAGCTTTGTACGCAGTTAATAGACCCTTCCTCGAGCATTTAAGAAAGATCTTTCCCTTCTTGCTAAACATCGGATAAATTGCATTTGCGACAAGGAAATCAAATATCTCCTTTTCGGACATATTATTTGAGTTCACGCGGCAAATAGCCTCCTCTTAGTCTCGTTGATAGCGTCTTTAGGCTCTCCCAGTAATTTTAAAGCCTCAAGGCCCCCTGCTTTGACGACACTGGGCGCATTAAAAACGTAAGGATTCTCCAACTCTTCAGTTCCACCTTTCTCAAATTGCTTTGCAAGAGCTATCAGAGTATCGGCAGTTTTTTGAGGGAGACTGTCAAACCAATCACCGTGTTTATACCGAAGGGCAGAAACACGTTCAGCACGCTCTTTGGGTGAAGTTCCATAGCCAATTTCTGCAAGAACATCATAAAGGTCGTAATCTTGACGCTTCATAAGATTTCGGAGTAATCGTATGCCCCGTCCATCCTCAGGAAGAATTTCAATCAGTCTTCTTCGTTTCTCCGGATCTATCCAACTCTCTCTTAGTTCATCAATGGTTTTAACCTCTTCCGTCAAGCGAGAAGCTATCATTTGCGTATATTCCTCAACGGTAACCGTGCCCAATTTATCACCAATTTTTGTGACAATATATTTTCCGGCCGGATTTATATGAACGTCAAAACCTTCTACGCGAATTACTCTCTCAGGTGGTGTAGGTGGCCCGGGAGGGTGTGGCAAAGCGGGAGTGGGTTTGGTGATAAAATCTTTTCCTAACAGGCGAGTAGCGTTCGTGTAATCGTAGACACGGAACATCAGTTTATTGGTAGGAAAATGAATCCTTGAGCCACGTCCCATCATCTGCTGAAAAGCAATAGGAGAACGGACATATTTGAAAAAGACGACGTTGCGAAGTATGGGAACATCAACACCCGTCGTTATTAAATCAACGGTAGATGCAATAAAATGGCTTCGCTCTAAACCACGGAGATCGGCAATATACAGGCTTCCTCCCACAGAGGCGGTGCATTTAAAGGCATAGGGGTCGAGGCGTATCTGTCCGTTCTTAGCACACCAGTCGGCGTAGAGGTTGTTCACTTCCGCTGCAACAGCGTCTGCATGGGTATCACGGACGCAAAAGATAACCGTTTTTTGGTGAGGACCCCCGGTTTGAAGAAGCATCTCAAAGAGATCTTTACACATCCCCTCTACCCTATCAGGCAACTGAATAACGTCTTCAAAAGAAGGTGCTTCATAACTTTCACGGGTTTCGTCTGGTGTAAGCCGTTGACCCGTTGTTGCATCCTTTATCTCCAAGACCTCAATATCTTTTCGTGTTACTCCCGTTATATCGAGATTCACGTCCCGTCTTATGATTTCACAGGCAGGAAGATAGCCGTCCTCAATCCCCTGTGCCATGTCGTATTCATATACAGGGTCACCGAAGTATTCAAGATTATTGGCGGTAATTTCTACATCTTGCCTGCGCTCCTCTTCTGATCCACCTTCAAAAATGCGTGGAGTTGCGGTGAGCCCGATTTGAATAGCCTCTGGATTGTGGCGAAGCACGATACTCCACTTTCCCCAGGCGCTTCTGTGGCATTCATCAATAATAATATGGCTGAAATAGTTTTTAGGATAATGTTCAAGGAAAAACTTCGCGTTCTCGGTTTCTCCAGCCACATTAAGCGTTTGGTAGGTTGCAATCAAGATACGGGCGTTCTTCTGAGGGTTTGACGTCGTCACTTCCGCTGCATCAGCACCAAAGACATTTTGGAAAGCCCCAAGTGCTTGGGTACGTAACTCATCACGATCACACACAAAGAGAGCACGACGAAGCTGTCCGGCATCCGCTATCTTTTTCAATATATGAACTGCAATAAATGTCTTTCCTGAACCTGTCGCCAAAAAGAGGAGTATTCGATCGTCGCCAGTTGCTATCTTCTCCAGCGCTGCGCGAATGGCAGCGTCCTGATAATAGCGCCGGCTTGCCTCTCCGCCTGGATATGGAACAAGAAGCGGCTTTGCTTGATTGCTTTCCAATGAAACTCTTAAGCCCTCCTCAAAGCGGCCGCGAAGTTCATCAGGTGTTGGAAATCCTTTTAGAGGACAAGGCTTAGAGGTTTTACCTGTAAGGTGATTGTATTCCACGAAAAGATGCCCGTTGGAAGAGTATACAAAAGGCACATTATTCAAACGAGCGTATTTCTTTGCCTGTTCAAGGCCTTTATCAGATGGTTCACCACTTTTTTTCGCCTCAATCAAGGCAACCGCAACAGGCTGGGTGCTAATATTAACCCTCACCCGTAGAAGATAATCCGTTCTTCCCCGCTCTCTTCGTCTTGGTTTACCGTCTATAATGTCAATCCCGTGCTCCGTTTCCTCACGTCGAATAAGGTCTTCTGTCCAGCCACGGCTATGGAGTGTAGGATCTATTAGTTTCGCCCTGGTGTCTGCTTCGCTTAAGGACATATCCAAACCCTATTTTTAGGAATTATTTTTATTATAGTCGATTTAGGAAGATAAATCTTTGTATTTAGCAGAATTCTCAGCAAAAACTCGGGGCCACAAAAATTAAAGGGGACGCATGTAGATGCTCAGTAATTAGGCAACTCTTTTGCAATAATTGATTGGAGAAAGGAGGCCTAATGAGACATCAAGATATAAGGTAACGGGGTCGCGTCTTCACAATTCACAAATGTAGACACGATGCAGGATGCAGGATGTGAAATGCAGGAGACAGAAGACGGAAGACAGGAGACAGGATGCATGATGCAGGATGTGAAATGCAGGAGACAGGGTACATGATGCACGATACAGGATGCAGGATGCAAGATGTGAAATGCAGAAGACGGAAGACAGGAGACAGGGTACATGATGCACGATACAGGATGCAGGATGCAAGATGAACGATGAAACCTGTTTGAATGAAAAGTTTGATCCAACGACAGCCCGTAGGCTTTCCGAACGTTTTCGTTTCTGATTTCCTTAATACTGAAACCAGTTCAGCACAGGCCGCTATTTTTGGAAGGCCGAGCAATTACGTTTAATAATGACGGGATCTGAGATTGCTTCGAAACGAAGTTTCTCGCAATGACATCCTTTTTAACGTATATGGAGACAGGGGTGAATAGATGAGAAGGCAATTGGAGGACTGAAGTCCTCCGCTACATGTCTATTCTTTCTCTCTTTTCGTTACTAATCAGAAGAAAAAATGTATCCCGGACAGTTGACATACTTCACTCACCACGATTAGATTAGTCATATACTCATGGAGAGCATGCGTATGAAATTCAATTTCTTTGAGCAGGTATCAAAAAGCTTCGATAAGGCTTCACAATACACAAAGTATCCAACTGGGTTACTCGACCAGATAAAGATATGCAATAGTGTTTTACACGCAACTTTCCCTGTAAAGAAAGATGACGGCTCAATAGAAGTAATCGACGGATGGAGAGCGCAACACAGTCATCATAAGCTTCCCACAAAAGGAGGAATTCGATACAGTGTGAACGTAAACGAAGATGAAGTAATGGCATTGGCGGCATTGATGACCTACAAATGTGCGATAGTAGACGTCCCATTCGGAGGAGCGAAAGGCGGAATTAGAATAGATAGGAGAAAGTACTCAACCAATGAGATAGAGCGAATAACAAGAAGATACACATACAAATTAATAAAGAAAAATTTCATTGGCCCGGCAATCGACGTCCCAGCCACAGACTATGGAACCGGTCAACAGGAAATGTCCTGGATACTGGATACATATAAAGCAATGACACCGACGGATATGGACACCATTGCATGTGTTACGGGCAAACCCGTGCGTCAAGGGGGGATCCGCGGTAGAGTTGAAGCGACAAACAGAGGAGTATGCTATGGGATAAAAGAGGCATGCGATCTTTCCCACGTTCGATTCGGAAGAATGAACAAAAAGCTGGAAGAGAGCATAAATACAAGGATATTAAAGGCCATAGAGGTTCAAACAGATAAAAGATTTGACACAAAAACGTTTTTAAATCTTGCCAGGGGTGCCAATGAGGAAGACATTGTAAATTCAGGATTGGAAGAAACAATGGTGACTGCTCATAATGAGATTAGAGAGATTCAAAGTAAACACAACGATAAAATAGACTTGCGAGTCGCGGGTCTCATAAGCACCATTAACAAGATTGCTATCTCGTATCTGGAGCAGGGCATTTTCCCATAGATTTGAAGTCGAGGTTTGCCGGAAATGTTAATATCACAAAAGCGAGCTGAATAATCGGCAAAAATTTTCGCCAAACCGAACATAAGATGGCCTTTTGAAAAATTTTTCTGGAGTGAGTTCACGACTGTTTTCGAGATCTGCTAGAAACACGTTTTCAGCGGCACTAGCAAATTCACGACCGTAAACGTTCACATTAACCTCAAAAGAATAACTGAAACTGCGCATATCAACATTTGCGGAACCAATAACGACAACCTCCCCATCGACCACAAGCATCTTGGCATGTATAATTCCTTTCATATATTCGAAAATTTTCACGCCACACTCCAAAAGGTCGTCATAGTACGAACGACCGGCTAACAGTACAAATCTATGATCCGATTTCTCAGGAAGAAGCAATTTTACATCGATTCCTCGCATTGCAGTAATCTGCAAGGCCGTATTTATTGTTTGATCCGGGATAAAATAAGGAGTAGTTAAATACACTGATTTTTTTGCCTTAGCGATAGCGGTAAAAAAAACCTTTTGAATTGCCTCTCCGCTTTCATCGGGTCCGCTCGGGACCACCTGAGCCATGTAATTCCCGTTAGAGTCAACTGGCAAAAAATAATCATGTGACGAGAGGTCTTCTCCGGTTGCAAAATACCAATCTTCAAAAAAAACCCACTGCAGCTGTATGACTGCCGGTCCTTTGATCATGATATGAGTATCGCGCCAACGCTTACCGTCTTTGTTTAAAAAATCTTCGCCTACGTTTATACCGCCGGTAAATCCGATATTGTTATCGACAATTAGGATCTTCCGATGATTTCGCAGGTTTATATTCCAGGGTTTAAAAAAGGTCCTGATTGGCAGAAAATCCCTGGGTTCAATATTAGCATTTCGAAAACCTTCAAGAAATTTGTGACTCCACCCTAATTTATGGGATCCAATAGCGTCGTATAAGAAATACACTTTAACTCCCTGACGGGCTTTCTCCGCTAACAAATCCCTAAATCTGGTACCCACCTTATCCGGATAAAAGATATAATATTCTAAACTTATATGATGCTGAGCTCCCGTTATCGCATCTTCCATTTTCTGATAGGTTTCCTCAGCATCTACTAAGATCTTCACCTCATTATTACAAACCGGAGCAAAGAGGCTCAATTTACTGCTAATACGCATTATATCCCTGATTCCTTCAGATAACTCAGTACTTTCACTAGGCAGATTCTTTGATGCCCAACTATCCTTTAGATCGGCGAGCTTTTTCCTAAGCTTTAGATTAGTTGCGAGTTTTTGTTTACCCTTGTTTGTAATACGCTCAGTTCCCACTAGCAAGTACAAAAATGCACCCATGAATGGGAGAAAAAGAATAGCCATTATCCAGGCAATGGCTGAACTCGGTCTCTTCTTTTGTGTTATCACCACAGGAAGAAGAAGAAAAGTTAGAAAGTACAAGATTAAAACTATAGTATTTAGCAACATATGTAGTGCATTGTCTTATTTCTTATCCGAAAATCAAGTAATGCTGAGTTGTATTGCTTAGACTCATTATGGGAAACAATTTCAGATTTGAATCATATTCTTACCTTAGTAATTCTATCAGAATTATAGAGATTTTCCTGCTCGGCAGTGAAATGAAAACCTTTGGCAATAACATAAATGGCTAATTTCATTATCTCCAGAAACAGGCTATATTTACACGACAGAAGTCAGGGACGATGAAAACATGGCTATTGTTATGCGGGATGAATTTTTTACCGAACAATTAAGAAAACAATCTGAGAAAAGCTATAGAAGCTAGCAAACGCTGAAAATACTGAATTCAAATGCGAACAAAATTATTAATTCTCTGGTACAAGATGAGGGCAACCTTCTGGTTCATACCGTCCTTGATGACAATCGTCGCATTTTGGCTTTCTTTAGTGTTGATCTATGTCGATGTGCACGCCTATCACCAGGGATGGTTTGATTCATTAAATAAATTTTATTTGAGTAAGCCGGAGGGTGCGCGAGCTCTTCTTGCCACAGTCGCAGGGTCTATGATTACGGTTGCAGGCGTAGTCTTCTCAATCACGATGGTCGCACTTACCCTCGCTTCCTCTCAATTTGGGCCTAGGCTCCTTGTAAACTTCATGCGGGATAGGGGCAATCAACTTGTGCTTGGAACTTTCATTTCTACATTCGTATACTGTTTGCTTGTGTTGCGCACGATCCGAGGCGGTGAAGTTACGTCATTTGTTCCACAGGTAGCTGTGACCTTCGCCCTCATGATGACGATAGCGAGCATCGTCGTTTTAATTTACTTTATTCATCATGCTTCTATTTCCATACAGGCTTCACATGTAATAGCCACGGTTAATGGCGATTTACGAAACACATTCAACAGGCTTTTCCCAGAAAAGATAGATTACGAAGAACATGATAAATGGTCTCACCTCAGGATACTCGGCGACATCCCTTCGAATTTTGAAAAAGAGACTATCGAAATTACTGCCCCCCGAAGTGGTTATCTGCAGGCCTTAGATGTAAATGGTCTTATAAACATTGCTACAAATGCGGGGATTATTATTAAACTTGAGCTGCGTACGGGAAATTATGTAATCGAACTAGGCAAACTTGCCAGTGTCTGGCCCCGAGACAAAATCAACGAGGAATTAACAAACAAAGTAATAGATAGTTTTATTATTGGAAAGGATCGCACTTATGAACAGGACTTGGAATTTGCATTCGATCAACTTGTTGAGGTCGCTATTCGAGCCCTCTCGCCCGGAATAAACGACCCGTTCACTGCTATAATCTGTATTGATAGAATAGGATCTGCATTATCCCAGTTGGCCCAGAGACAATTCCCCTCCCCCTATCTCTATAACAAAAATAACAAGCTATGCGTAATTTCCAGACCCACTACATTTTCAGACATCGCTGACACCGCATTTAACCAGATCAGGCAATATGGCCGCTCGAGCGCAGCCGTGACAATTCATCTATTGAAAGTAATTGCAAAAATAGCACCATCTATAAAGAGAGAGGAAGATCGACAGGCGCTTATACGTCATGCTGGCATGATTATGCGTGGAAGCGAAGTTGGGCTACCAGAACAACTCGACCGGAAGGATGTTAAAGAGAGATATCAAATTGCGGTTCAAGCATTATCAAATATAGAAGTCAGTTAATTAGTCTTTAGGCATCCCGCTTTTATCAATCTGCTGTATCTGAGTTCTCGGATACACCGGCTTTATTCTAGCAGCGTTTTCTGCCTTGGTAAATGCCGCAAATATGCTCTCAAGGATTGCATTTTTTGTGCCTCTCCTTTCCCTGGCTGGCACTAAATACCTCAGATTGAGATTAACCCAAGAGTCTTTAAACTTGATCAGAGAAACATCTTGACCTAGAAAAAAAGTCAGAACAATTAGTGCTATCAAACTAACTATAAGAGATATGATCGTCCAAAATCTTATAAGAGTGGAGGTATAAGAGTGGAGGAATTTTAAAACCGGTCTTAATAATTAAAGAAGGATTATGACTGCAAAAACTAAAAACGCAGATGATCTTACAACCTATTACTTTTCATTTTGTTCTTACCATCCCAGTGATTCAACTAGAAAAACAATTGAAAATGCATTAGACCAAAATAACTGATATTTTATATTAACAATAAGATCAATTTGTGTATTGACCCCTAAACTCGTCAGTATTCACTGGAGTTATATTCATTCCAAACGAATCGTTTAAGACCTTTATGAATTCATTCCCGATTATTGCGTAGCCGGCATTATTTGGGTGGACTCCATCGAGGCTGAAGGCAGTGTTCACATTGTCGACCAGTACGAATTCTCCTGTAAATCCATCGACACCTTGGTTGTTAATCCTGAATAATAGATCATTAGCATCAACTATGGGTACATTCAATTCGAATGCGATATTGGAGATAGATTCATTAAACTCCGCAATGGTATTTTGAATGTTTTCGTCCTCCGAAGCTGTCAATGTAAACTCACCATTAAAGGGCATGCCGGATGGAACTAAGCCATTGTTTTCTATTTCAATAACCAATTGCTCCGCTTCGTTCACTGTGAATCCTAAGACAACAAGTGAATTCGCATCTGGAATTCCAATACCATTATTCTCATAAGGCCTGCGGGATGAAAGTAATAAATGAACCACATCGTTCTCATTGGTCAGAATCGGGATAAATAAACCATCCCCAAAATCGATTGGCCGAAAATTCTGATCATACAATACCGGGACAGGGGTGTTAATTCCCAAAGCCGGAATGGTTCTGAAAATTCCATCGAAAAAGTTAACGAAAGGAATGTCTACAACATCGGGAATGTTAGCAACCACAATCGATGCGGATGTGTTGTTTCGTAACTTTGTCAATGAGCCTCTGTACTCGGCATCGAATTCTTCTTTAGGTGTTATCCTATTTAGATCCCCCCCGTGTAATGCAGCACTTATAACATCATTACCTCCAATCCAGAACGAAATTATCTCAGGATCTAAATCGATAGCCTGGTCCAGCTGTGATCCCATTCCTCGTAAAATTAAGAAACGCAGATCATCGATGCTTGCATCATCATCGATGTCAAAAAGGGCATCGCCTGGGATTCCTAAGTTGTCGTATGGTCTTGGCAAGAGGGGATTTAATGCCAGTCCGAATATATCTTCGAGCTGTAAATCGTCCTCTACAATTTCGCCG
>JBAUII010000057.1:0-36690 GCA_049682815.1 Thermodesulfobacteriota bacterium
TTAAGTCAATATGCATGCCTGGCACCGTTTATTTCGTCTAAGAGGATCGTTGCTTATCTTCTCTCGAGAAAGAATTTCTCCCTTCTCATTCATTTTAGTTGTGAAAGAATACTTTTTGGGTAATCCACACCTATATATAACATAATGGCAACAACTCCTATTTTGGTTTTGTGATCCTAAGTACTGGGAATCACCTTT
Organism: Thermodesulfobacteriota bacterium; assembly: GCA_049682815.1. Classification (GTDB taxonomy): domain Bacteria; phylum Desulfobacterota_D; class UBA1144; order Nemesobacterales; family CSP1-2; genus DASWID01. The sequence goes on from JBAUII010000057.1 coordinate 199, forward strand.
TATGGGTAAATCCCATTTGGTCCACTGAGACCCATTATAACTAAATGGCGAGGCTTGTAGCCATTTTCATTGTATCAGGCATTGAATTAACGTTGAAAGTACGAGATTAGTTTCTGCACTAACGCATCTCCAATCTCTAATGCTTGTTTGACCTCAACCATTTGCTCTGTGTAAAATGTGATTAGCCCCTATGGATAACATCTTGCAATTAGATATTCAGAAGAAATTCACAGTTCGCGACATAGAAGACTTAATACGCCAGGTGTATAATTCGCAAGCGGAGAAAGTACAGATACGTCTGCCCCGCAATCTTGAAGCAAAATTCTTTAATCGAAGTTGGATAGTTTCACTTTTGGCAACGGTGGCTCGAGATAGAATGTTGTACGTAACGGATTGGGGAAAAGTAAACACTGATGTTGAAGATGCCCTTCCGCGGTTCGAAACGCATGTCGAAGGTCTTGCCAGTCTAGAGTATGCTGCGAAGATTCAAAACGAGAAGGAAGAAAAAATCGACTTGGACGTAATACGAATCAAAAAAAACTTGAGCATGCGTGATGGGATTGCTGAAATGCCCGATGAGTTAAGAAGCTCTAAACATCATCAGGGTCGTTTCAATTATATAACATTCTGTGCTTTTGATAATAACGATCCGGATCACAATTATCCATTTCCCAAGGCCCTTTTTAGTATCACAAATTCTAGAGGGTCTTTTATCAATAACTTTAACAAGTTTACTCGGAACTTTCTTATTCATTTGCATAAGTTTGAAAGGGGTAAGGCCTTCGGCTATTCCACTCCTCGCGACATTAGAGACGCTCTTGAAGATTTAGCAGAATTCGTTTTCGAGATATTTGAAAATACTCACGAACACGGCTGCTGGAACAGAGAGAACGAACTCATTAAAGGACTTCGTTATGTTCATCTAAAAAGACACCACACAAACGACAAATATGAGCTTATTGGTAGAGCCAAAGGATTCTCCGAACTCGAAGAGTATCTAAATAAGACGATACCTGCTCGGAAGGTGTCCACTTTTTACGAAATCTCAATCTCTGACAACGGAATTGGAATTATTGATCGGTTTATGACTACTAAGGGAAAAGAATTGGAGGAAAAAGGATTAGAAAAACTCGGTGCCAGGCATGCAAATTGACTTTGAACGATTGCATTTTAATGATTAAAGAGGACCAAACCTTTTTTAGACAATTCCTTGAATAACGAAAGTGCGAGTTAGTTATAAAAGAAATCGGATCACCCATAGAGGGGAAGATCAATATCATAAATGGTTTTTCTTGTCTGTTTATTTGCTGAGTTGTATGACGGGGTACGTATGAGAAATAGCTCTCGATAGTCCTGGTATATATTAAATATATTGCAAAAAGGGTTGAATACGCTTTTTTTAAGATAATCTTCGGCGTCGAAAATTTTCAGATTACCATTAATTATTAAGTGTCCTCTTGAAAAATCCGTTGAACGAAGTAGGGTAAATAACAAATGACAATTAATACTTTAAGTCAAAAAAACGGAGGCGATAACATGAATGTTTTTGAATTTGCCAGACGACATAGCGTAAACCCGATGGAAGTTTATCTTTGGATTAGTAGTGGAATGCCCGCGTTCAAGGATCAATATGAGAGTAGGTGGTACATACCCTTTAATGAAGCAAGAAGGTGGTTAGTAAAAAAGCTAGGGAATGGGCCAATCGAGGGTCGGGCTTTGTTTATTTGATTATTTGTTTGAAAGGATGGCCCTGCTGGTCGCATGAACGCGTTATACATTAAAGGGCACCATGTTTTCATTCCGGATAGTCTTATCGCGACATAAATCGCGGCTCGAAGCTGCTCCTACCTCTTTGTTCTTTACCAAGCACACCAGTTCCTTTGGTGTTACTCAGGACATGCATGCTGGTGTGTTATATAACGGAGCCGGCTACGGATTGTCGAATTTATACAGTGGACTATCTTGAGAATAAAGCCAATTGAGGTTTATTGTTGTATCTTTCCAACGGTATTTCATCGTAGGTTCGCCCGTTTAATTTTCGTCCAGTTAAGTCTTTACGAACGCCACCCCACTGCTTGAAGAAAAAGGGTACATCCGCTTTACGGCACTGTTCCAGAATTAATAAAACCCATTCTTTTTTCATAGGTCTTGCTTTAGGTCCTGATTCCCCACCGACGATCACCCATTGAATACTTTCAAGTGGTAAACCATTAATTCCACCAATTAACGGCTCGCATGATAAAAATCGAATGTGCGCCGGGACCTGTTGCAAGTCATAAATTCTATCGAGTACTTTTTTGTCTTCGACACTAACGCCCATCCATACATTTGAAGGCCACGGTAATTCACTTGCCAGCTCTTTCAGCCTTTTACTCCGTTTAGTAAGGATTTGAAAGATGTGTTGAGGACAGCGTTCCATTGTATTAAATATTCGCTTGATAAAATCCAATGGTACTTTTTCATGAAACATATCACTCATAGAATTAACAAAGATTATACGAGGATATTTCCATCTTAATGGTAATTCAACAGCATCTTCATGAAGAGTAACTGAAAAGCCATTCTTATATCTCCGAACGCCCATGTTTTGTAATCGAATTGCTAAACGCTCCGCATAGCAGTGCTTACACCCCTGGCTTACCTTGGTACAGCCGGTTACAGGATTCCAAGTTACTTGCGTCCATTCAATTTTACTGTTGATTCCCATTCCATCCTCCTTATTTTTTGGGGGATGTTACTAAGGCATTATCGCTAAAAGTAATTTTACCCTTCATTTTCCTCCTCTTGCTAGAGGGCGGATCGACAATTACCTTCTTTTCTTCTTCAAGTTTTGTCAAAATCTCCTTATAGTTTGATTTAATGTACGGTCTTCCTACATGGTGAAAATTGTAAATCTCGATCATCTTTAGGGTTTGACCATTGAATTCGCTGAGCAGCATGTTCGCTAGGTCATCGAGTGGTCGTGAAAGCTCAAATAGTAACGGTTGATTCCGTGAAGCCGGATTATACTCAAAAGAAGGCACACCTTGTGTTAAAGTCGAACTTTCTTTAGCCATAATTTGTTTCATGATCTCATAGCCCCTGATGTTTTCACTCACAAAAATTAAATGGTGGCTTGTTCGGTTACCTTGGGCATTTTTGAATGTAAATGGAAGCGGATATTTACCACCCATCTTGTAAAGTGCTTCTACGATAGCTTCAACGATAGCGAATTCTCGTTCGATAGGTGACAACGGTTCTAATTCCTTTCGCAGTTTTTCTGCGCGCTCCTTGCCAAAAAGAGCATTGATGTGTTCTTCAACTATTGGGTTACGAAGACCCATATTTATCCTGTTGTAATTGAAGAAGAAAATACAATCGCAGCCCCAATCTTTTAACCCAGAATTAATTAGTCTGAGTGATAGACCCTTATAACCCCATGGATCTACAAAGAAGAGAGTTGGAACTAGATGCATCTGTTCAAACATCATGACAATTTTGTCTCCGACTTCTTCGTTGAAAACCTGTGCCTTATATTTCAATGCGTCGATGTTTGGAATTGAATTAATAGCGATTTGCAGCGAGTGCGTATTGTCCGAATCAACATCATTGAAGATAGTAACTAACATATTACGCATCTCTGGGTCTTGGATTGCCTGTTCTAATATCAGAACGGGGGTAGACTTAGTTCCGTCTCTATATCGTCCTGGGCCAGCGAAAAGGTCGATATAGGCTATTTTATTACTGTGTTTTTTAATTACTTTCGCCCATGCCCAGAAGTACTTCCTAACTATTTCGGTTTTTACCTGTGATTGTTCTTTTGATTCTTCGAAGAAGCTACCTTCAGTCATAGGTTAACAGTCCTACTTTTATCAAATTTGCCATATTATCGTTATAAGTAGCAAGTATGTTAGTCTATCCTCGTTTTGATTCATAGTAATAGAACATAGATCTAAAATTGCTCAAAATTTGTCCATTTTTAATAAAACTGACAAAGCTTTCTTCGCGGCCTATTAACTGACGCATCTTGACTATTGACTATCTCTGGGTACCCATCTCGATTCAGAATTATGTCTCTTTCAGCGACCATTCAGCACTAAGAAGCTTTATACCATTTCTTAAATCGATACACTCTAGAACAAATGTATCCCTCGATGGCAAAGACTGAAATCTGGGAAATAGTTACCCGACAGTCTTAAAGTCACCAAACCGGATTCGAAAGCGGCTCAACCGTGACGAAGAGTTGAGTTAAATCCCAAATCATACATCTCGTGTAGCCAAGATTGGAGATTTCTAAACTGGTATACCTATAATTCATAGATTTAATTCATCGGCACAAGTGTCCGTAGTCAAGATGCGTCAGCTAATTCTCCTATCACAAATGTTTGTTTCCACTCTGCCTTGAAAGGATAAAAAGGGTTCTATTAACTCCATGCGGAACATTGATAACTAGTTTACCACCCTCTACTCAAATTCTTTCAGCCTCTTTTGCCATTTCTAAAGTCAGATTAATGGCTTTTGAGCATCATCTTTCCCATAGACACCATAATCCTTTCCAGCACCATAGGCGGACTAGTGAATATCAAATGAATTGAATTATCTTTCAGCTTCTTCATGTCTTCAATACAATTCCTACAATAAATATTGTTCACTTTGATCCTGACTCACCATTTAATAAGTTGAAAGATGGTTTAGGATTTAATGTAGAAAACTGAGGGGTCAGGCGTGAATAAATGAGTTATTTTGCATTTCCTTATTCTTCCCCGCTGTTTTTTGAAGGGTCTTTCCTATTTTCCCCATGATCTTCATCCCTCTTGTCTTTCTTCTTTTCGTTTGAGTATCCTAATTCTTGAAGAAATAAAAAGGAGATTGCCGCAAGGCTATGCCTTTCGCAATGACATCTTTGGGGATTCCCGACGGAATTCCTGGGGAATAACGGAGGAGGTGCGGATCCGCGACAACTATCCTCGGGGATGACATAAGGACCTAAAAAATTTATTTCTTAATTCAAAAATAAGTAACAGACACTATTTATGGTAAATTGGTTGCATGACAAGAGACCTTGATAAAGAAATAAGCAAATAAACAAAACCCCTCTAAACTGATGTTGTTGACTTAAAATGACATTTTTAAGTATACTCCTAATACACACGAAAAAGTGATAGCGGTTCGCATAACACCAGATATTGGGGTGATTAAACGTACATCAGTTCGTATAATTATTAGTTATACGGGTCGAAACCCGGCGTCGGCACCCCTGACTAGGAGGACGCCATGACCACTCAGGAAAGAGGGGATACACGACCCGCGTGGGACCAAATTGCGCCGGGCTACGATAGAAGCACCACGCCAACTCACATGTGGCTCGGAAGCGAAGGTCTCCGTCGTGCAGGACTTCGTAAAGACATGCGGTTCCTAGATGTCGCCGCGGGGAGCGGCGCCCTCAGTATCCCGGCGGCCCGGCTCGGCGGGGAGGTACTCGCCACAGACCAGTCTCCCGTCATGCTTAAGTTGCTAAACGAGCGTGCACGCAAGGAGGGGCTCAACATCGAGACGCGGGTCATGGACGGCCACGCGCTCGAGCTGGACGAGAACAGCTTCGACATGGCCGGATCACAGTTCGGCGTCATGCTGTTTCCCGACATGCCGAAGGGCATTCGCGAGATGGTGCGTGTCGTCAAGCCTGGAGGCCGTGTGCTGATCAGTGCCTACGGCGACCCTCACCAGATCGAGTTCCTCGGCTTCCTCATTGGTGCCGTTCAGTCCGTTCGCCCCGACTTTAATGGCCCCCCAATGGATCCTCCTTTGTTGGAGTTCCAATTGGCGGATCCCCGAAGGCTGCACGAAGAACTCTGCGCGGCTGGACTGAAGGGCGTGGAGGTAGAGACGATTACCGAATCCCTCGAGTTTACGAGCGGGCGAGCGCTGTGGGACTGGCTGGTGTCGAGCAATCCCGTCGTTGAAACCGTGCTCGGCACCTTGAACCTGACGAACGACGAGAGAGGAGTGATCAAGGAAGCACTCGAGACAATGGCCCGCGAGCGCGCCGGTAAAAGTGGCGTTGCCAGGCTGACAAACCCGATCAACATCGGCATCGGCACGAAGTGAAAACCCGTCGCCGGTTTCGCACTGCTCAGCCGCCGCGCAACCGAAGGGGACGCAACGGTTTTCATTCCGGACAGGTTATCGGAAGATAAATCGCGGCTGGAAGCCGCCCCTACCTATTTCTTCTTTGGCAAGGGTGGCACACGAGTCCTTCAGTCTAACTCAAGACATGTGTGCTGGCGCGTTAAGTAGCTGATAGAGGCTAAAATTGTAGAATTACAAAATGAACAAGTATAATCTAAAATATCATTGATGTTATAAAGATGTTATATTGACGGAGTTAAATGATGAGACAGGTAATAATTTACCCTGGGGAAGATGGCTACTGGGTGGCGGAGTGTCCTAGCTTGCCCGGCTGCGTAAGCCAAGGAAAGAGTAAAGAAGATGCAGTCGCCAACATCAAGGAGGCAATACTGGGATATATTTCCGCACTAGAAGACGATGGATTACCAGTTCCTGAAGAGCACTTCGAAGCCCTGATAGTAGCGGTATGAGCAAACTACCCAGGATTTCGGGCAGAGAGTGCGTGAAATCATTGGAAAAGGTGGGCTTCTACTTCAAACGTCAGCAAGGAAGTCACATCATTTTGAGACGTGACGATCCATTCTCCCAAGTCGTAGTCCCAGACCACAAAGAGTTAGATCGTGGTACTTTACGCGCTATCATAAGACAGGCAGGCCTAAGCATAGACGAATTCATAAGCTTGGTTTAGCTAAGAACCAAAGGGGGCTCTTTTTGGTGCGACGGCTCTCTTTAAATGCTCGACGGATAATAATCAGGCTCAATAAGCCCAATGATTAACGAGAAACGCATTGTAAGGATTGCCCTGCCGTTCTGATGAACCCGTTATGGATTGAAGGGCACGCATGTTTTCATTCCAAGCAGGCTTATCGCAACATAAATCGTGGCTGGAAGCCGCTCCTACCTCTTTGGCGAGGGTGGCACACCAGTTCCATCGGTTTTACTCAGGGCACGCTTGCTGGTGTTTTATATAGCTGACCGGACCACGGATTGTAGAATTTGTGCAGGGACTATTTCGAAAATAAGGCTAATTGAGAAAAAACCTCGGTGCCAGGCATGCAAATTGACTTTAGAAAATTGCATTTCGCATAGAAAGATTAGAAATAGAATATCTGGGTTAGTTAGACAGGGAGTGGAATGAGTTTAAGATAACGGAACTTGCCAGAATAATGAGCAACTATCCTTCGCTACAAAGTGGGCTTTATCTGCAATGTAAAGCCGCTCGGAATTTAAAGGATGAATCAAATTGTATTTGCTTCCAAAGCGTTAAGTCAGTATGCATGCCTGGCACCGTTTACTTTGCCGAATGGGAACGGGGATTTCTCTTGCCTTCTTCTAGGCTAGCGACGATTGGCTTTTTATATAAAGGTCGAATAGTTCCATTTTTACTATCTCTTTTTATAAATGTTTTTACGATGCTACCTTCAGTTGAATGAAACGAGATAAGATTTACCCCCCGGGATTGAAAGTGGATATGGGGTTTGATGGAAAGTTGGGGTCGGGGGCGTGAATAAATGAGTTATTTATCTGTTTGTTTTTTTGCTCCACTATTTCTTCGGCTCTTACTTTTTCATGAACTTCAGCTTTCTTGTTCTCTTCATCCTTTTCATTATCAATTAGAAGATAGGTGGAGGACTGAAGTCCTCCGCTACCTGTCTATTCACTGCTTGAAAGGGGACTGCGTCACCATTAATCCTGGAAATTAAAGATAAAGAAAAATTCTAGTACGAAGAACGTAATAATTATTTTTTGCTACATCATAGCTGTACAAGATAAAAATTTAATTGACAATTCATTGATTGTGACGTATTTTTTATGTACATGGTCTTGTAATTCTATGTACATAGCGTATTGGAATAACTAGTGGAGGTAATCATGAAAAAAGCGAAAAAGGTTGCAAAGCACTATCTGTTAAATCCTCGATTGATTAGAGAAGCCAAGAGATTTTTAGGAGCTAAGACAGAAACGGAAACAATAGAAAAAGCACTTGAAGAAACAATTCATCGCGCAAGGTTTGAGCGCATGCTAAAACAGAGCGCTGGAAAATATAGATTTAAGGGTTTTGCTTTCGGTAAAGGCGATGAGCAGGGCTAAAATTGGTATCATCGATTCCAACATTTATATAGATCTTTTTCGCTATGGTTTGTACAAAGAGGAACTTAGCGAAATCAATAAAAGCTTCATCATTAGAAATAGTTCTGTGGTTCTGCTCGAGTTATATACAGGAGCCCTTGAAAGAGAGGAAAAGAAACTTATCACAAAAATGGAGAGACATTTAGGCATAATTAATCCTACGCCGCGGAATTGGATAGAGTCGGGAAAGATTCTTAAGGGCTTAATACAGAGATATGGCTTTGGTTACAGGAAGATTAGAGACTTAGTGAGCGATACGCTGATTGCTATGTCGGCTAGAAGTAATGGCGCTACAGTAATTACAAATAACAGCGATGACTTTGAGATTATCAGAGAGTTAACGCATTTCAACCTAATGGTTCTGTAAGGAATTATTAGTTAGTTAAGATGGGGTCGGCTACGCTATCTGAAAATAGCTGCCTCGTTATTTCACCTCCTAAAAATCTATCCTCTGGCTTTCTTGGCCTTTTTTGCCTCTTCCTTGAACAGCTTATAATCAATGCTGTCGACCATAGCCTTCCAACTTGCCTCGACTATATTTTCTGAAACACCGACCGTGCTCCAGTCGCTCTCTCCGTCACCGGATTCGATTAAGACTCTTACGACGGCGTCTGTCCCCTTCTGGCTTGAAACGACTCTTACGCGGTAGTCTTTCAGTTTCACATTCTTTAATACCGGATAGAACTTCTCAAGTGCTTTTCTAAGCGCATTGTCAAGGGCATTCACAGGGCCATTCCCAATAGCTGCGGTGTGCTCAGGAATTCCATCGACCTTTACTATCACGGTGGCCTCCGAGATCGGCTCCTCATCGTCTCTATGCTTTTCTACGATTATTCTGGCACCATTGAGCTCAAAGTGTTTCCTGTATTGACCGAGTGTTTTTCTTATTAGCAATTCGAAAGATGCATCCGCGCCCTCGAATTCGTATCCTTGATTTTCTAATTTTTTTAGCTCGGAAAGTATCTTGTGTACCCCTTTATCGCCTGGGTCTAATTGAATTCCTAGCTCATTGGCCTTATATATTATGTTGCTCCTACCTGAGAGATCAGAAACAAGCACGCGCCTCCTGTTGCCTAGGATCTCAGGGTTTATATGCTCATACGTTTCTGCGCTTTTCATGACTGCACTGACGTGGAGCCCCCCCTTGTGAGCGAAGGCGCTCTCACCCACAAATGGTCGATGTTTGATTGGGGGCAGATTTGTAAGTTCGTGAATAAAGTGCGATACCTCGTAGACCTTCTTGATTTCTTCGTCGTTCAGGCACTTTATGCCAAGCTTTAGCTTCAGGTTCGGGATTATTGAACATAGGTTAGCGTTACCACATCTCTCCCCGTATCCATTTATCGTACCCTGAACCTGATTGACGCCTTCTCTAACTGCATAGAGCGTATTTGCAACGCCTAACTCACCATCATTGTGCGTATGTATCCCGAGAGGAGGATTTTGAAGTTGCGCATTCACATCCCTAACGGTTGATTCTATCTCCCAGGGGAGTGTTCCTCCGTTTGTATCACACAAAACCACAACGTCTGCCCCAGCGTCTATGGCCGTCTCAATGGCTTCTAGAGCATATTTTGAATTCTTTTTATATCCATCAAAAAAATGCTCTGCATCGAAGAAGACTTCATCCACCCTTTTTTTCAGGTACTGAATAGAGTCATGAATTATATCCAAATTCTCCTTGAGGGTAATTCTCAGTGCCTCCTTTACATGAAAATCCCAGCTTTTACCCACAATCGTCACTACCGGTGTTTCGGCTTTGAGCAAGGCTTGAATATTTCCGTCTTCACCTGGTTTTTTATCTACCCTCCTCGTGCTTCCGAATGCCGTGATCTTAGCTTTTCTAAGTCGAAGTTTTTTTGCCTGCTTGAAAAAGCCTTCATCCCTTTCGTTCGAACCCGGCCAACCACCTTCGATGAAATGAACCCCTAGCTCATCGAGTTTGGAGGCTATCCGGATCTTGTCGTGTATGGAGAATGAAATGTTCTCTCCCTGCGTACCATCTCTGAGAGTCACATCATAAATTTTCACTAACCTTTTTTGCATTTTCTTTTCCCAAACAATTAATCATTATCCATGATTCACGATTTATTTATATCTTGCATCCTGCATCCTGCTTCATTCTCCCAATTTGAACTCATCATGCAGTGCGCGGACGGCAAGTTCTGTAAATTTCTCATCAATAACACAAGAAATTTTTATCTCAGACGTACTTATCATCATAATGTTTATTCCTTCGCGTGCAAGTACAGAGAACATCCTTGATGCAATTCCCGAGTGCGTTTTCATACCGACTCCTACTAAGGATATCTTGGAAATTTTATCATCAGATGTTACTGCCTTGGCACCTAATTCATTTGCTACCTCCTTGGTGATTCTTATCGCCTTCTTGAAATCGGTTCTGGGGGCCGTGAAGGTCATATCTGTAAATCCCTCGGTGCTTACATTTTGTACAATCATGTCTACCACTATACCTTCGTCAGCAAGAGGATTGAACAGTTTAGCTGCGATCCCTGGCTGATCAGACACATGTATTATTGTAATCTTTGCTTGATCCTTATCATAGGTTACACCGGAAATCACTATTTTTTCGAGTTCTGCCATTTCTTTCTCCTCTATAACCCAGGTTCCTTTCTCGTCTGGTTTGGCAGTAGAACGCACATGGATAGGTACACGGTATTTCTTCGCAAACTCTACTGCTCTGGCTTGGAGCACTTTGGAACCTAGGCTCGACATTTCCAACATTTCATCATAAGAAATCCTTTCTAATTTTCTAGCATTCCCACATATACCGGGATCTGTGGTATAAATTCCATCAACGTCATCTTTATACAGTTCGCAACTTCCATTTAGCACCGCGGCAAGGGCAACCGCTGTCAGGTCTGAGCCCCCCCTTCCAAGCGTGGTTACATTGCCTTCTTCCTCTACACCTTGAAATCCAGCAACCACTATTATTTTGCCCTCGGCGAGTGCCTTCTTAACCTTTTCGTCATCTATCCTTACTATTTTAGCTTTCGAATGAGCACTGTCTGTTATGATCCTTACCTGGTGTCCTTGAAATGAAACAGCGTTATATCCCAAGGATTTTATCATCATTGTCAAAAGTCCTGATGATACCTGCTCGCCGCTCGATGTGATTACGTCTAATTCTCTCTCGTCAGGTGGATCCATGATTGATCTGGAAAGCTCTATCAGTCTATTGGTTTCACCTGCCATGGCAGATACTACAACCAGAACATCATCTCCTTTTTCCTTGGAACTTATGATGTGTTTGGCGACCCGCCTTATTTTATCTATAGTTGCGACGCTTGTTCCACCGTATTTTTGAACGATGAGAGCCATCTATCCTTACCTTCGATATTAATCTTTCTTACAGTCTCGTCTTTATGATCGGGTTCAACCGGAATCGTTATTTCAATCTTAATAGTTTTATCTGGAAAAATTTCCTTTACCCGGTCTGACCATTCTACAACCGTTACACCATTTCCATAGAAGTACTCCTCATAGCCTATTCCCTCCAGTTCTTCTGCTGAGGTAATCCTGTAAAGGTCAAAGTGGTAAAGAGGTGTTCTTCCGTCATACTTGTTCATAATAACGAAAGTTGGGCTATTAGGCTCTTCCTGTATATTCATTCCTCTTGCAATCCCCTTTACCAATACTGTCTTGCCGGTCCCGAGTTCACCGATTAAACCAACAATACTACCGGGCTTGAGTAATTTTCCCAGCTTTTCACCTATTTTAATTGTTTCTTCTTCACTTGAAGAATAAATAACACATTTCTCTACCATATACCTATTTCCCCGCGATATCGGTCATGACACCAATATCGAGGTAAATCCTCGTGGTATTTTTAGCAAATTCTTTAGCGGTGAAATCGAAGCACTGTCAGAGTTTATACGTTTTTTGGAGTAACAACATCAGTATAATCACACAAAAGTACATATCAATGACCACACCGCTCTTCATTAAATAATTGAAACCTTAAGATCGGTGAGTGAGCTTCCGAGTTAGCAGGGAATTATGATAGTATTGTTACTAATTATATCTAATCACTCTCGAATATTCCTTCGATTGGTACTCCATCCAGCCTGTGGGTGGCTCAATTCCGGGAGGGGAGAGAACAGTCGGAGCTGTATAATAACTCATTATCTTTTCTAGAGAGAAATATTATAGTGGACTAATGCTTGAATAGCGGTGTTATTTAGCCATTCCTGCATATGGAACGGGGCTCGTGTCTCCAAATGTTTTTGCCAGTGTTTTGATAAATTCCTGCGCATGATCACTGCAGAAAAAGTAAGATAGCGCGGTTCCCCCTCCCATCCTCGAGACCGTCAGCATCTCATAATGCCTACTGCACAGGTCCTTTTTACACATGGCGCATTCTTTAATTGCCTGCCTCTCACCTTCGTTTACGCACCTGTTGCCTTTCTCATCTATATTATCGCATTGGTACATTTCAACGGAAATTGTCTTCTTTGACATTTTTTTCTCCTAATTAGCTGTGCGATTCAAAACTGCCTAAGAATCTAAGAAGCACGTGTATATAGCAACTGGTACAAATTAAACTAAAATATTATAGCCAAGTCAAGAAGCAACTTACATAAGACTAATTTTTCACAGCACTTGATTAGTTATTCAGTGTACGTATATAATCTCTTCATGCTTACATTCCGTCAAATTGCTCTGGGTGGGGGGAAGTTCATATACAATAGGGTCACGAAGAGACCGAAGCTGGTTAACCTGGAAGTAACGAAGCTTTGTAATGCCCGCTGTGACTTTTGTGATTACTGGCAAACCAAACACGAGATAAGACTCACGGATTATACGCCTGTTATCAGGAGACTAAATCCCCTTGTGACTGTCATTACCGGCGGTGAGCCGATGCTGAGGAAAGATCTTCCTGATATAGTAAAGCAGATAAAAAAAGCTTCCTCTTGTGTATTTGTATCTATGGTGACAAAGGGTGATCTTCTGGACTATGAAAAGGCCAAGCAGCTTTTTGATGCAGGTATCAATCAGATTGCTGTCTCCCTTGACTTTCCTGGAGAAACACATGACCAATACAGGGGAATACCCGGACTATGGAATCATGTTTCGACACTGCTCCCGGAGCTTGGCAAAGCGTTTGGCAGAAAGAGGATAACCCTGAACACGATCATCATGAATGATAATCTGGACAAGGTTATTGATATAGCGCATAGAGCGAGGCAATGGGGTATAAGTGTTTCGTTCAGTTCTTATTCTGTCATGAAAACCAACAACTCATCTCATTTCGTTAAGAGGGAGGAAGCCGAGAGGGTGAAAGCAGTTGTTGAAGAAATCATTGGCCTTCGAAGAAGATGGAAGGGTACGATTCTTTCCACGGAAGATTATTTGCGAGAGATACCTGATTATTTTCAGAGGGGTGGTGTTCCTAACTGCTTTGCCGGGATTAATATGATTCAGGTAACGCCAAGCGGCCACCTGAAACGGTGCTCGGAGATGCCTGTTACCGCACACTATAGTGAATACCGCCCAGGGCTATATGATAAAACAAAATGTACCGCTTGCTGGTACAGTTGTAGGGGAGAAACTGAAACTCCTATTAATCTTAAGAGAAGTCTTGAGTATATGGGTATATGGATTTAATTTTTAATTCGCCAGATTGTTCCGTGAGATTTGTCTTCAAGTATTATTGATTTTGATAGTAAGAACGATCTGATTTCATCGGCTCTTTGCCAGTCTTTATCGTTTCTTGCTTCTGCTCTTTCCTCAATTAACCTATTAATTTCCTCTTCTGTTATGTCTAATTTGATCTTGCTCAGTTTCTCTATCGTTAGGTATTCGTCAGGATCACTTTCAAGGATGCCGAAAACGCCGGAAATATTCTTGATTTCTGTCAGTGCTGGATCCAGCGTTCTTGTCCATCCATGAGTATCAATGGATCTGTTAATCGCTTTGGTCAAATCAAAAAGGTTGCCTATCGCTTCCGCAGTATTGAAATCATCGCACATAGCTTCCATCCATTGTCGCTTAAATGCGGCGGTTCTTTCTTCCAGCTCATTATCCTTTTTATCATTTTCCTTCCTCAAATCCCTCAGTCGCTTGAGTGTTAGATAAAGTCTCTCAAGAGCAGCCTCTGATTCGTCCATGATTTTTTCGGAAAAATCCGCTGGATTTTGATATTGGTGTGATAGAAAGAACAACCGAATTGCTTCCTTGCTCCATCTCTTTAGTGCGTCCTTGACATTTATTATATTCCCGAGTGACTTGGACATCTTTTCTCGATTTATTTGAATAAGGCCGTTGTGCAACCAATATTTAGCGAATTGCGAACCTGTCGCAGCCTCCGATTGGGCTATTTCATTCTCGTGGTGTGGGAAAATCAGATCCTTGCCGCCTCCGTGTATTTCGAAGGTCTTGCCCAGGTACTTCATACTCATCGTCGAACATTCTATATGCCATCCGGGTCGTCCCTTTCCCCACGGACTATTCCAGGATGGTTCTCCGGGTTTTGCGGCTTTCCAGAGCGCGAAATCGAGTGGTTCCTCTTTCTGCTCGTTTATGTCAATCCTGACACCTTCGAGCATATCATCTGGGGATCGTTTGGATAGCTTTCCATAATCTTTGAATTCCTTAATCGAGAAGAATACGTCTCCCCCGGACTTATATGCGTAACCACGATCAATGATTTTTCTTATGAGTTCGATTATTTCAGGTATGTGTTCAGTGACCTTTGGTTCGTAATTAGGAGCCCTGACACCAAGGGACTCCATCGCTTCCTTGTATTCAGCGATGTATGTATTAGCAATTTCTTCAGATGGTATTCCCGTCTCGATCGATTTATTAATAATCTTGTCATCAACGTCAGTGTAGTTTCTTACATAAGTAACGTCATAGCCAATTATTTTTAAGAATCTTGTCATGACATCAAACATCACGGCAGCTCTAGCATGACCAAGATGGGGAGAATCATAGACTGTTGGACCGCAAACATATATACCGATCTTCTTATCTTCAATGGGGACTAGATCTTCTTTTTTCCCAGTGAGTGTATTAAAAAGCGTTATCTTTTCGTCCATGATTCCTGAGTGTATTTACTGAATTTTGCCTTGGGGGTTTCGTTTTTCGAAAATTAAATCAGGTCTTCACCACCGTCTACTCTTATCACATTCCCCGTAATCCAATGAGTGGCTGACACCGACAGAGCAGCTATAGCTTGAGCTACATCCTTTGTAGTTGTGAGCCTTCCGCCAGGATTTACTTGAAGGGCGTGCTTCGTGATTATTTCGTTTCCGGGAATCTTCTTGAGCGCCGGTGTTTCTGTCACTCCTGCCTGGATGGCATTTGCTGTTATCTTTCGTGGGGCGAGCTCTACGGCAAGCTGCCTTATGTGGGATTCCAGCGCTGCCTTGGAAGCTGAAACAGCACCGTAAGTAGGCCAGATCCTGTGCCCTCCGGCACTTGTCATGGCGAATATCCTTCCCCCCTCCATAATCAGATTTCTCAGAACAAGTTCCTGAACCCAATACACCAGGGAGTGAGCCATCACGTCTAGGGTCATGCTCATATTTGAGTCCGTGAGCATATCCTTTTGATCAGAGGCTATATATGATTTTAAAGTGCCAAAGGCCAACGAATGAAGAAACACTTTGATACCCTTGCCGTCCCCGCTTTCTCTTGTGTTTTTTTCTATAGCGTCTATCGTCTCTTTTCTTTTCTCCGCATCGGCGGCATTTACGTTAAAAAAAACAGCCTTCCTTCCCATACTGTTTATTTGATTTATTATCTCTTCTACCTTGGGTAATGTGGATTTTCTGTCGAGATGAACGCCAAATACGTTCAATCCAGCGGCGGCCAGTTCCAGGCTTGTTGCTTCACCAAAACCACTTGATGCGCCAAGGATGAGTGCCCACTGATCCATAAGACTATTGTCAGTTGTCAAAACATTTCCTCCTCCTGGTGACCACCTGAAGTTTAATCATGCTTAAAATTTGTTTAGAATACATTTCAGCCATACAGAGTCTACGCACTTTATGATGAAATTCAAGGATATAAATTCCCCTCATCATTAGAGGCCTCATCATATATTGACAGGGCTTTCTCAGTCATGATTACTATTTAGCGATAGGCAAATTAATGGACATAATAAGTTATTCAAATATTAGCACATCGGTTGGAGAGATCTTTATCATTAGTGCAAGGGAAGGCATAACAAATCTAATATTTGGAGAAGAGAGATTTATTGGTTTTAAAAAGAATTTAAACGCAAAATTACTGGTTGAAGGTGGGCGAGCGGAAGAGTCGGCCAAGGAGTTAGAGTTATACTTCGATGGTCGTCTTAAACATTTCAAAGGCAATCCGGTTGCATTACTGGGTACGCCTTTTCAGGTTTTAGTCTGGAAGGGGTTGGTGCAAATACCCTACGGACAGGTTGTCTCATACAACGAATTAGCGAAGAGAATAGGGAAGCCAAACTCAGCAAGGGCTGTGGGAAATGCAGTTGGCGCAAATCCGATACCGATAATTGTCCCCTGCCACAGGGTCATTTCCTCGAGGGGTCTCGGAGGTTATTCTTCCGGTATTGAAATAAAAAAGAAGCTGCTTAGGCTTGAAGGGTCAATCGTATAGGTGAAAGAGCGGCTTTCAATATTAATTTCATCCTTTTTTTATCTCGGCTTTTCACCAGTCGCTCCGGGAACAGTTGGCACTCTTGGTGCGGTACTTCTATTTTATGTAATTTCTGGTTTTTCAAACCTGTTCTATCTTTTTTTTATTATCGCATTAATAATATTCTCAGTTTGGGTTTCTGAAATTGCCAGGATAAGACTAGGGGATTCAGACCCGAGTAGCATAGTTATAGACGAGGTGTGCGGTTTTTTGGTTACGATGATTTTGATCCCTCCGAGTATGATTAATATTACAATGGGTTTTCTATTGTTCAGATTTTTTGATATTTTAAAACCTCCTCCGATAAGAAGGTCGGAAACGCTCTCAGGAGGTATGGGCATTGTAGCTGACGATGTGCTTGCTGGGATTTATGCGAATATATTACTTCAAATATTTGTGAGAGTATCAGGGTAAATAATCTGTGATGATATCGACGTGAACAATTTAGCCTTAACTTAATCATTAAAGTGCATTTGGATGAAAATAGAGATTATAACTACAGGTGATGAGTTGATGTGCGGACTGACACTGGACACGAATTTCCGGTGGGCAGCTGAGAGGCTTTCCGCCATGGGCTTTGATCTTAAGTTCCATACTACTGTTGGAGATGACGAAGAAGATCTGATGCAGGCGTTCAGTAATGCAGAAAACAGGGCTCAAGCTATAATAGTTTCAGGTGGACTAGGTCCCACCCCTGATGATTTAAGTGCAGGGGTTGCCTCGATGTACTTTGGAGTAGAACTCGAGCTTAATCATCTTGCATTGGAGATGTTAGAACAGATTTTTAGAGAGCGCGGCAGACAGTTGTCAGAAATCAATAAAAAGCAGGCACATTTGCCCCGTGGATCAAAGGTTCTAAAAAATTTCTGGGGAACGGCACCCGGTTTCCAATACGAGAGGTCGCGTAGTGTATTTTTCTTTCTACCCGGGGTACCTAAAGAGTTTAGGTCCATGATCGACAAGTATGTAATACCTGAGCTGAATAGCAGAAGCATAGATCGGCCCAAGATTAGGACCATGCTTGTAAAGACGTTCGGATTAAGAGAGTCCGAGGTTGCCGAAAAACTTCAAGGAGTTGCGAGAGATGGTATTTATATCGGTTATAGATCTCATTTCCCCGAGATTCATTTGAGAATTTCGGCTCAAGCTGATAGGGATGAAGAGGTTCATGACCTTCTGGATTGGGCTGAAACAGAGGTATCGAAACGTATTGGCGATTATGTCTTTTCAACAAAAGGAGAGGAGCTGGAGCAGGTGGTAGGGGAGATATTAAAACAGAAAAGGCTTACACTTGCAGTAGCTGAGTCATGCACCGGAGGACTTTTAGCACATAGAATTACAAATGTACCAGGGAGCTCTGAGTATTTTGAAAGGGGTGTAGTCTCTTATAGTAATGAGTCTAAGGTTGGTGCACTTGGCGTAGATAACATATTGATTGAATCGAAAGGAGCTGTTAGCCGCGAAGTTGTGGAAGCAATGGCAGAGGGAGTGAGGAAACTTGCAAATACGGATTTGGGAGTAGGGATATCTGGGATCGCGGGGCCAACCGGAGGTTCTTCCGAAAAGCCGGTTGGCACTGTTTTTATAGGGGTCTCGTGTAAGAACAAAGGGACATTTTCTGACAGGTATCAATTTCGGGGAACAAGGGAGGAAATAAAAATCATGTCTACAGAAGCTGCACTTGATTTGATTAGAAAATTTATTTCAAATGGTGTATAATTCGAAGTGTATCTCATATGTCTAAAGAAGCATCCCTAAAAGAAATGAACAATAAGGACAAGGCGATAGAACTTGCGATCTCATCGATTGAGAAGCAGTTCGGCCGGGGTTCTATAATGCGCTTGGGCTCAGATTCACCGGTTCCTGAGATATCTGTAATCCCGACCGGTTCAATTGGATTAGATCTGGCTCTCGGTGTTGGAGGTCTCCCAAGGGGCAGAATGGTAGAAATATTTGGACCAGAGTCTTCAGGTAAGACAACTCTTGCTCTTCATGCGCTGGCGCAATCGCAAAAACTCGGCGGCATCGCGGCTTTCGTTGATGCCGAACACGCTCTTGATCCTCATTACGCAGCAAAGCTGGGCGTAAAAGTGGATGATCTTCTGATTTCCCAGCCAGATTTTGGAGAACAGGCACTCGAGATAGTTGACACGCTCATAAGGAGTGGAGCAGTGGATCTTATAGTTGTTGATTCGGTTGCAGCGCTTACCCCGAGGGCTGAAATAGAGGGAGAGATGGGAGATTCCCATGTTGGACTTCAGGCGAGACTCATGTCTCAAGCCTTGAGAAAAATCACAGCTAATGTCAGCAGATCAAACACGATAGTCATATTTGTCAACCAGACGCGTATGAAAATTGGAGTTCCGTCTTACATGAATCCCGAGACAACAACCGGGGGTACGGCGTTAAGATTCTATGCATCTGTCAGAATAGACGTGAGAAGGATCGGTTCTATAAAAGATGGGGAGGAAGTTTCTGGAAACAGAGTGAGGGCTAAAGTCGTAAAAAACAAGGTAGCACCCCCTTTCAGAGATGCCGAGTTTGATATACTATTTGGAAGCGGTATTTCTTATGAGGGCGAGCTTTTGGATATTGGTTCTAAATTAAAGGTGATTGATAAGAGTGGTACATGGTTTTCTTATAATGATGATAGGCTGGGTCAGGGAAGGGAGAACGCCAGAGCTTTCTTAAGAGACAATGCTGAGGTTTCGGAGAAGATTAGATCAGAGATTCTCTCGTTTTATGGTATCAAGAACGAAATCAAGCTAAGTGAGGAATAAATGGCTGAATCTTTAATAGATGAACTTCTGACAGGTGCTTTTAACATTGGCGCTTCGGACGTCCATCTGAAGGCAGGGAGCAGGCCCGCTTTAAGGGTTGACGGCAGATTGATATTTGTAAAGGATGCACCCGAGTTTTCAAATGAAGAGCTTCAGAAGTTGATCTACTCCATTCTGAACGATAAGCAAAGAGAGCGATTTGAGCGAGATAAGGAATTGGATCTCGCTTATAGCATTCCAAATCTTTCAAGGTTTCGTATAAATGTTTTTCAGGAACGAGGGGGTATAGCTTGCGCTCTTAGATCAATCCCATACCTGATAAAAGGCTTTAAAGAGCTTAACCTGCCTCCTGTCCTAGAGAAGGTTGCAGACGAAGAAAGGGGCTTGGTAATTCTCACCGGAACCACCAGTAGCGGTAAATCAACCACCCTTGCCGCTATTATAGATTACATTAACTCGACGAAAGCAAGGCATATAATCACGATCGAGGATCCACTTGAGTATTTACAGGTAGACAAGAAGAGTTACATAAATCAGCGTGAAATCGGGATCGATACGTTCTCTTTCTCAAACGCATTAAGGTCTGCTCTCAGGGAAGACCCGGACGTGATTCTTGTTGGAGAGATGCGCGATCTCGAGACCATGGCGATAGCGATGGCAGCCGCTGAAACAGGACACCTTGTGCTAACTACCCTTCATACACTTGATGCACAGGAAACCATTAACCGTATTCTTGCTATATTTCCTGCCCACCAGCACAATCAAATTCGCTATCAGCTTGCCCAGGTTCTAAAGGCGGTAATTTCACAGAGATTGATGCCAATGGCTGATAACAATGGCAGGGTTCCGGCCGCCGAGGTATTGATCGCAACGTCTAGGATAAGGGAGTGTATCGCTGACCCTGAAAAAACACATGAGATAAGGACAGCGATTGAGGAGGGTTACTTGCATTATGGAATGCAAACCTTTGATCAGTGCTTGTATGATCTTTATAAAAAGAATCTGATAACTTATGATGAAGCTATGAGGCAGGCAACAAATAAAGACGATCTGTCACTCAGAATCAGCGGTGTTACATCGGGCTCCGCTTCCTTGGGCAGGCTTGAACAGGAAAAGAGTACTGCCCAATAAACCTAAAAAGAAATATTAATTTATGTTAAGCTTATTTGTATTCTTCGTCATAGATGAGAGTTTTAGGTATTGAGACTTCAACCCATTCTGGGAGCGTCGCTATATTAGACGGCGATACGATTCTTGGAGAGATCTTTTTGAATGTCGGTCCATCTCATTCCGAAAAGCTCCTGCCAATGGTGGATTGGCTTCTAGGGGCAGCAGGTATGAAGAGGAATGATATTGAGGGAATAGCTGTTTCATGTGGTCCGGGTTCATTCACTTCGCTCAGGGTTGGGATTTCAACTGCTAAGGGTATAGCATTTTCTCTTGGGGTACCCATTGTTGGGGTTTCGTCCCTCGAGGTCTTATCGAGAAATCTACTTCATACGCCATATGCAATATGTACTGTCATTGATGCAAGAAGAAAACAGGTTTATGCAGCTTTTTTCAAATGCATTGGCGATAAGCCCATAAGGCTTAAGGAAGATTGCCTTATTAATCCGGTTGAACTTATCGAGATGATAAGTGAGGACACAATATTTGTCGGTAATGGAGCGTTGCTGTATAGGGATCTTATAGACAAGTCCCTGGGAGATCATGCAATGTTTTGCACATCTAGTTTTAATTTTCCAAAGGCATCTCATTGCGCTCAAGTTGCCATAACTAAAATGAGTGGCGACAACAAAGGGGAGATTTCCCAATTCTCTCCTCAATATTTAAGTAAGGCGGACGCCGAAATATCAAAAGAGAGGTGAAAGCATGAAGGATTCGAATATAGTCGAAAAGTTGCTGGAGGGAGATGAGGAATTTAAAAAACTATATTTTGAACACAGGAAATTAGATGATATAGTTAAGGGACTGGAAGAAAAGGATTCGATTAGCATTGACGATGAATTAGAGATTAAGAAGTTGAAGAAGATGAAGTTATCGCTCAAAGATCAGATGGAGATGAAGATAAGTAAGCTAAAATAATTATTTGTCATAATGTCTGTTAGGGAGAAATAGCATGGCAAGAATGTTGGGAGCGCAGATGTTTTTTGAGACCCTGTTGCATGAGGGGGTAGAAGTCATATTCGGTCTGCCCGGGGGTTACGTGCTCAAGGTGTATGACATAATGCCTCAGTACACAAATGGTCGCATAAAACATGTGCTGGCAAGGCATGAACAGGGCGCAACACACATGGCGGATGGATACGCAAGGGCATCCGGAAGGCCAGGGGTTGTGCTTTGCACTTCGGGACCTGCCGCGACGAATACTGTTACTGGGATTGCCACTGCTCAGATGGATTCTTCACCTGTTGTCGTATTTACCGGACAGGTACCTACCCCTTATCTTGGGAGCGATGCATTTCAGGAAGCTGATCACATCGGAATCACACGTCCCTGCACCAAGCATAACTATCTTGTTAGGAAAACCGCTGATCTGCCGCGTGCAATGATGGAGGCTTTTTATATCGCTACTACAGGAAGACCAAGTCCCGTTCTTGTCGATATGCCAAAGGATGTACTAATCGGTGAGGACGAATTTGTAATTCCGGATGAGATTAGTTTGAGGGGTTATAAGCCTTCCGTAAAGGGTCATCCAGGTCAGATTAAGCGTGCCGTTGAGATGTTACTCTCGGCTAAGCGTCCGCTGATCTTTGGAGGCGGTGGTTTAATTTGGAGTGAAGCAACCGAAGAGCTTAAAGAACTGGCTCATAGGCTTCAAATTCCGGTTACTCTAACCCTCATGGGACTGGGTGCCTATCCCTCTGATGATCCTCTTTTTATCAGTATGGTGGGGATGCATGGTTCTTATGCTGCTAACATGGCAGTCCACGAGTGTGATTTGGTTTTGTCGATCGGTGCGAGGTTTGATGACAGGGCGACAGGAGGGAATTTCGGAAAATTTGCACCAAATGCGAAAATTATTCATATCGACATCGATCCATCGACTATAGATAAGAATATTAGGGTTCATTGTCCTATAGTTGGAGATGCAAAAAATATACTGAGGCAGTTTTTGGATCTCTTGCCCGGCGAGATTAAACTCGATAGGAGGGAATGGCTGGGCCAAATCAATGAATGGGCCAAGAATCATCCACTCAGCTATAATCAAAATGGGGATAAGATCTTAACAACGTATACGATAGATACTCTGTCTAAGATTACTAATGGCGACGCAATCATTGTAAGCGATGTTGGTCAACATCAGATGTGGGTAGCTCAGTTCTACAAATTCAAGAAGCCCAGAACCCACATCACCTCCGGCGGACTCGGCACCATGGGATTTGGTTTCCCGGCTGCCATGGGCGCAAAATTTGCAAAACCCGATGAATTGGTGATAAGCGTGTCAGGGGACGGAAGCTTTCAAATGAACATGCAGGAGCTTGCGACAGCCGTTGAAAACAAGATGGATATAAAGATAGTGCTATTGAATAATCGTCATCATGGCATGGTAAGGCAGTGGCAAACGCTGTTTTTTAACAGCAATTATTCTGGATCCTATTTCGAAGTGCTTCCAGATTTCGTTAAGCTTGCGGAGTCGTTTGGTGCTAAGGGATTGAGGGCCACGAGGCCCGACGAGTTAGAAGCCACCCTAAGGGAAGGCATCTTTTCTGAAGGCGTTGTGCTTATCGAAGTTGTTGTAGACTGTGAGGAAATGGTTTATCCGATGATAGCTCCGGGCGGCGCAATGAACGAGATGATTCTGGATCCTGTCGATATGGCATGATAATATCCAATTCTTAGAAAGGGGAATCAACAGCTTTATATTCATTCCTTGGTTAACTCCCTCGTAAACTATCGGAGGTTCAAGATCGGTGAGGCATACTATTTCAATTCTTGTTGATAACGAGCCCGGCGTTCTTTCCAGAATAGCCGGATTATTTAGCGCAAGGGGTTTCAATATCGAAAGCTTAAACGTTGCCGAAACGACGGAGCCCGATACCTCCCGTATCACGCTTGTCACCAGCGGGGATGATTGGATAATAGAACAGATAATAAAGAGATTTAACAACATGGTTAATGTTATTAAGGTGAGGGACCTCACTCCTTTAACACGTGTTGAAAGAGAGATGGTACTTGTCAAGGTAGAGGCAACTCATGAAACAAGGGCAGAGATACTCAGGACTGCCGATATTTTTCGAGCAAAGGTAGTTGATGTTGGTGCCAAGTCATATACACTTGAGCTAACAGGAGATAAGGATAAGGTTACTGCATTTATAGACCTTTTAACGCCGTTGGGGATAAATGAGATCGCCAGAACCGGTACCGTTGCTATGATAAGAGAGACTCAAATCACCAAACGGAGGAGTTGAAAAATGCAGGTTTACTACAATAAAGATATAAACATTGAAATTTTGAAGAAAAGGAATGTTGCGATTATTGGATACGGTAGCCAGGGTCACGCACACGCGCAAAATCTCAGAGAGAGTGGTATGAATGTTGTAGTCGGCCTCCGGGAGGGAAGCAGTAGCTGGGAAAAGGCTAAGAGCGCTGGATTTAAGGTGCTTCCTGTTGATGAGGCGAGCAAATGGGCCGATATTATAATGATGCTGGCCCCTGACACAAGCCAGCCGCAAATTTATTCAGACCACATCGGTTCTAACCTTAGGGCCGGCGAGGCGATTGCCTTCAGTCACGGTTTCAATATCCATTATGGACAAATCGTACCGCCGCCGAATGTGGATGTTTTCATGGTGGCTCCGAAGGCTCCGGGACACACTGTCCGAAACGAATTCGCTCAGGGTGGGGGAGTTCCTGTGCTTGTGGCAGTCCAGCAGGATGCATCCGGTCAGGCAAAGGAACTTGCACTCGCATATGCAGGGGCCCTTGGGGCCGGACACGCCGGAATAATAGAGACTACATTTAAGGATGAAACCGAGACCGATCTGTTCGGTGAACAAGCGGTACTCTGCGGAGGGCTTACGGCGTTAATACTCTCTGGCTATGAGACACTCGTCGAGGCCGGATATCCGCCGGAGATGGCATACTTTGAATGCCTTCATGAGGTAAAGTTAATTGTAGATTTGATTTACGAAGGCGGGATATCGAATATGAGATATTCGATAAGCGATACTGCGAAATACGGTGACATAACAAGGGGTCCGAGGGTTATAAATAACGGTGTAAGGAAAGAGATGAAAAGGATACTCAAGGACATACAATCTGGTGAGTTTGCGAGAGAATGGATTCTTGAGAACCGCGCTGGACGTCCCGTGTATAATGCTCTACTTAAAAAGGGAGAAGCACACTCTATAGAAGATATAGGGGGAAGACTCCGGGGGATGAT
The DNA here is from genome assembly GCA_049682815.1 of Thermodesulfobacteriota bacterium. GTDB lineage: Bacteria > Desulfobacterota_D > UBA1144 > Nemesobacterales > CSP1-2 > DASWID01. The sequence goes on from JBAUII010000057.1 coordinate 25,252, forward strand.
GAGTTCTCTCTTTAAGAAGAAGCTTGTGGACAAAGCAAAAAACTGATGAGCGTAAATAGGGTAAAAATAGCTTTTGAAGGACTCGCTTACATAGCTGTTTTCGGCATACTCTGTTGGATTACGGCTCTTTTTGGATTTGTGATAATTTCTGTGATCCTCTTTGTGATGACTGCGCTTATCGCATACTTCTTTAGAGATCCCGATAGGGCTACACCCCAGAATCCACATGCACTAGTTGCCCCGGCGGATGGGAGGATTGTCGATGTATCCCCCGCCTTTGAAGAAACATTCTTAGGTAAAGAGATGAAACGGATCGGCATCTTTTTATCGCTAACTGATTGCCATATAAACCGGTCTCCCGTAAACGGTATTGTATTAGGCACAAAATATATTAAAGGGAAATTTAGTTTAGCTTACTCAAAAACTGCGTCGCGCCAGAACGAAAGACTTTCTACGCTTATCCAGCCTGAAGAAAAAGAGAATATAGTCCTCGTCCAGATTGCGGGGTTCCTGGCTCGCAGGATTGTCTCATATCTTGCTATCGGGAATCAAATTAGGAGGGGCGAGAGGTTTGGCATGATCAAATTCGGGTCACGGGTCGATACGTATGTGCCGCTCAATTGTGAAGTGACTTGCAATGTCGGGGATTTTGTAAGGGGTGGAGAAACGATCATTGGATGGTTGAAAGAGGGAGAAGAATGAAGAAAAAGAAGACCAGAGGACAGAGAGTCATACCTATATTGCCAAACATTCTTACAACGGGAAGCCTCTTCCTGGGTCTATATTCTATAATGACTTCTCTCGAAATAGTGTCTATTCAGGGATTGCCGGAGGTTTCAGAGGACTTTATTTACAACAAGTTCTGGTGGGCAGCGGCATTCATAGGTTTTTCGGTGGTTCTTGATATGTTTGATGGTAAGCTAGCGAGATTGCTTAAATCCGAGAGCGACTTTGGCCTTTCATATGATTCTCTATCAGACTTGGTTTCTTTTGGCGTGGCTCCGGGTGTTTTAATTTATGCGTGGTCCCTGATGAATGCTAGCAAGTTTGGCCTTATGGCTGTTCTATTTTATATGGTATGCACTGCACTAAGATTAGCGAGGTTTAATGTTCAATCGACAAAATTGGAAAAATACAAGTTTACAGGCCTACCCAGCCCGATGGCTGCCGGTCTGATGTTTTCGCCTATTTTGCTCTTTTCGGAATTCAGGATTGCGCCCACTCAATTTATGGCATGGTTCTACTTAATAGCTGCCCCATTTGTGGGACTTTTAATGGTTAGCAACGTTCCATACTGGAAATATCCAAGGTTCAGGTTGGCGGGTCCTTTTAATGCCCTAGTGGTTTCTTCTATCATCATAGCTGCTGTTGTGACTAATCCTGAAATAATGGTTATTTTGATTGTTTATGTTTATAGTATCGCCGGTCTGATTCTATATGTTGCGAAGCAACTAAGTAGGAAGTCGGCTATTTCAGAGGATGCTACTGCGGATTAAACACATATTTATCGTTTATTCTTTAGGAAGGTTTTATAAAATTGACCTTATTAAAGCTAAGTTAAGCAGCCCGTAATATTTGTAAGTTGCTGTAATCCCACAATTTTATATCTGTAGTACTGCAAGGAGGCTCCTTATGAGATATTTCCTCATCATTCTCTCAGGTATAATGATAGGTCTAAATTTTAATGCGGAGAATGGTATGAGTATAAATGTAAACGAAGCGCAGGTTATTCAAAATGATTCGCTGGGTGAAATCGTTACAGGGGCAAGGAAGATTCAGCTTAAAAACGGATTAAAGGTGATTCTTGAAGAAAATCACTCTGCACCAGTGGTCGCTGTGAATGTATGGGTAAAGACCGGCAGCGCTTGTGAACATGAGGGAGAATACGGGCTTGCCCATGTACATGAGCACATGGTCTTTAAGGGAACAAAGCGTAGGGATGTAGGGGAAATCGCAAGGGTGATAGAAGGGGATGGCGGAGACATCAATGCCTTCACTTCCTTTGATGAAACGGTTTATTTCGTTGCCATTGCAAGCAGGTTTCTTCCCACTGCTCTCGATGTGCTGTCTGATGCAATGGAAAATGCTACATTTGATCCCGACGAGCTGACCAAGGAGCTCGAGGTTGTGATGGAGGAAATAAGACGAGGCGAGGATTCACCGGCGAGAGTGTTGAGTGAGAGGGTTTTTTCGACAGCGTATAGTGTTCATCCTTACAAGCGACCTGTGATTGGCACGAAGGAAAGCGTTAATAGTTTCACACGTGAAAGGGTCATTAACTTTTACAACAAGTGGTATTCGCCAAGCAACATGGTGCTTGTCCTGGTCGGAGATTTCAACACCGAGGAAGCAATCAATCAAATCGAAGATACATTTGGTAAGATTAAGGCAAGGCCCATACCTGAGTGTGTGATTTCTAAAGAGCCTGAGCAGAAAGAGATTAGGACTTTTGTGCTCGATAAGAATGTCCAGGAGGGTTACTTCTCGCTCGCTTTCCATATTCCAGATGCCCGACACGAAGATTCAGCGGTGCTTGATGTTATTTCCAATATCTTAGGCGGCGGAGAAAGTTCGAGGCTCTATAGAAGGATTAAAGAGGAAAATGGCCTCGTGACGAATGTATATGCATATTCTTTTACCCCTAAACATGCGGGGCTTTTTGGGGTCGGTGGCACCGTAGACGCCGAAAAGAGCAAGGAAGCTTTGTCGGAAATAATTAAGGAGGCATATAGGCTGAAGTATGAGCCTGTTTCCCTCGAAGAGCTTTCAAGGGCAAGAATAAATATAGAAAGCAATTCCATCTACGCTAAGGAAACTATGCAAGGCCAGGCGCAGAAGCTTGGGTACTTTGAGGTCGAGGCAGGGGATTATAAATACGAAGATGAATACCTGGATAGGATTTCTCAGGTGAGCCCGGAAGATATAATCCGTGTAGCTAACACATATTTAAATAACCAAAATCTTAATGCAGGTATCTTATTCCCGACCGGCAAGGTGACCCTGAATCAGACGGAGATAAAAGAGGTAGCGGATGGGGCTTCAGCGGCGATCGAGCAAGAGTTGTCGCCCATGACTACCGAACAATCCGACAAGGTTAGCAAAGTCATCCTGGATAATGGTATAACAGTTTTGGTAAAGGAAAATCATTCGGTGCCTCTGTTTGCAGCGAGGGCGGTTTTTCTTGGCGGTGTGCGGTATGAGGATGAGAACACAAACGGCGTATCGAATTTTGTCTCGGAGACCTTGACAAGGGGAACTCAATCGAGAAGTGCGGAGGACATCGCCCGGGGAATCGAGTCAATTGCCGGTGAGGTAAGCGGTTTTTCCGGAAGAAACAGCTTCGGCGTAACTGTTGAAGCCCTTAGTCGGTATTTCGCCCAGGCGATGGATATATTCGCCGATGTTATTATGAATCCGTCATTCAATCCGGTTGAAATCGAGCGTGCAAGGAGAGACATAAACTCAAAAATTAATCGTGAACAGGATGACCCGGTAAGGACTACTATTAATTACTTTCTCAGTATGCTCTACACGGTTCATCCCTATAGATTTAATGTCCTTGGCACCCCGGAGACAATTAACAGGATTAATCGAGACGATCTGGTTTCATTCTATGAAAAATACGCACGTCCTGAAAATATGGTTATTGCGATTGTGGGCGATGTAAATGAAAAGGAAGTCTTGAGGGCGGTTGAGAAACACTTCGGGCAGATGAAAAGGGGACAATTGCTCGCACCCGATATAAAGCCTGAAGCTCCGCCTCTTGACATAAGGACAAAAGTAGTTGATCAGAAGGAAAAAGCCCAGACCCATATGATCATGGGTTTTCGTGCGCCGAGCCTGAAAGATCCAGATCAGTATCCTATTGAAGTGTTGAATGCTGTGCTCTCCGGTCAGGGTGGGAGATTGTTTACTGAACTCAGGGATAAGAAGAGCCTGGCATATACGGTTACATCATTTCTGACTGCGGGGCTGGAGCCAGGGTTTTTTGGCGTGTATATAGGAAGTGCACCCGATAAGCAGGATGCTGCAATAGCAGGTATCAAAGAACAGCTGGCACGGATATTAAGAGACGGCATAACGGAGGATGAGCTAAAGCGTGCGCAGAGTTATCTTGTCGGCAATTTTGAAATAGGCCTCCAGCAAAACTCTTCACAGGCAGGGAAAATGGCGTTTGATGAGATTTACGGCATAGGATGGGACGAGTACAAGAAATACCCGGAGCAGATTTTTTCCGTGACAAGAGAGGACGTAAAAAGGGTTGCTAATAAGTACATAGACCTGGACAAATATACTCTCGCGATCGTCAAGCCTGAGGGTAGTAGTTAAACTGTCCGCTTCTTAACATCGGTGTTCATTTTGATAGTCATGGTTTTTAGAAGTGGATATCCTATGTGCACCGTGGTCACAGTCATCGCGCTGTGTCATCCCCTAGGGCTTTCATCAGGTATTCGCTAAGCAATTGGGGAAAGTTACCCAAAGTTCAAAACCTCGGCCATCGGTAAGATCATGGGTCGATGGCAATTCCCGAATGTCGGCACTTTCTGAAAAGACCCTCCGGGAGGTCATTCATTTATTAAATTGCAATAAGATTTTAGAATAACTTTTAGAATAACTTTTAGAATAACTCTTGACATATGATGATATTGTCGGCATATTTATAAATAGTACAAAGCGATTCCAAGAGGTTAAGGCTGATTTGTTAGCCGAATGGGGTAAAGTCGAAAGAGGAAAGTCGAGTAGATAATTCGGTAATCAAAACAGTTCGAGGTCACTTGGGGTCGCTTTTTTTATGTGGATCAATTTTTTGAAGTAACTACGCATAATCCCTAATTACAACATGTTGTAACCAGATTAGAATCTCTCGGGGTCAGCCGCAAACTTTATACTTATTTAAGTCTTACAGTCTTGAAGAAACTACTGCTTAGGCCTCAAAAAATATCTAAATCCAATACAATTATTAAAATAGTTTCTGGAACAGTTTAGAGCGTTAGGTTAAGAACTGACACTGCTGACAGTTCACATGTCAATGTTAAATGTAAGCATCTGATAATTGGAATGGTGAAGAAGTACATATTTCTCCACTCTATTTTCACCCTTTCAGATATGAGCCTTAATCGAACTTCAACAAAATACCTTGCACACGCGGATATAAATAAGACATTATTAAACAGCCTGATGATCCCCCAATTATATCCACAAATAAATCTAACGCATCAAAATTCCGTCCTACTACGAACGACTGATGAATCTCATCACTTAATCCATAAAGAGCTATGAACGCCAAAGAAATTACTACAATCTTCACCCTGGAAGTGAAAGATTTTAGGCCACAGAAAAAGTATGTAGATAGTAACCCAAGACCAAGGTATAGAAAAAAATGAATAATCTTGTCGGATACTGGCAAATCAGGTATGGAGTCGCCAGGTAAGGAAGAAAGATAAAATATGACAGCGCAAAAAACAACTAATCCGATCATGCTGAGCCAATTATTTTTACTCATTTAAATGAGTTTCGATCAGTTATTAAGTAAAATAAAGGGTAAGTAAACTTTATACCGATGTGATATTTTAAGGCCATGCAAGATAGTGCTTCTCAGTTCTTTAAAGGCATTCTAATATAATCTTGGGCTCTGAACAACTTTGTAGCGGATTTTAACTTAACAGATTTAACGCCAATCTATGAATACTTACATTCCTGTTATTAAATCTAAACCGTCGTTGCTCCCGCGAGATAACTATAGAGTTGACGATACTAGGTGAATTATAGTATTATGACGTGTAAGTGGAGCGGGAGGGGTTAAGTGGATGATGGCAAGAAAATACCAGGCGCCGTATTTTGTTCTCCTGCCAGTAGCAAATCAAATTTGTGTTCCAACCTTTTCCTTTTATGCACAAGTCTTGTTGTGGAATAAAAATTATAAAAAAATAATGGAGGTGTTTAAAAATGATTAGGTGCATTACGCCATTAATTTTCATCATTGTAGTGCTGACCGCCGTATTCATGCTTGCAAAATGGAGCTCCGCACAGCCTGTTACGCCTCCCCAAAACGTACAAAAGCAGTTAGATGAAATTTCGACGATTATAACGCCGAAATTGGTCTTCGTCACCAGTACGCCCTATGACGGCAACCTTGGTGGCCTTGCAGGGGCTGATGCGAAATGTCAGGAGGCTGCGGACAATGCGGGCTTAGAAGGTACATTCATGGCCTGGTTGTCCGATAACTCAGATTCCCCTTCAACCCGATTCACAACTTTAAGCCTGGGGCCTTACATCACCACCCGTCCCGGTAGCGGTACGATAGCGGGGAGTTGGAGTGACCTCACAGACCGCGAAATTAGAGACTTCATAAATAGTAACGAGAACGGGGTATCTATAATAGGGTCTACAGAGGTTTGGACAGGCACTGGATCAAATGGCGGACGTGGAGTTCTCGATCCCACCTGTGACGGATGGACGTCCGGTGATGCCACAGAGTTGGGAGTTGTTGGTACGACAAATGAGCTTGATGATAGTTGGACTTTTCATAATATTCGTTCTTGTGACAACACTTTCCCCATATATTGCTTTCAAGTACAATGAGATTGGAGGTTGCACTTCTGCCAACCTCGAAGATATGATGAATATCTCGTGCTATTTGCAATCAAGTCAGATTGGCCGTGATACGAGAAGTTCAATCTTTACATAGTTATCGCGAGGGTATCTTGACTTGGATGAGGGTATGTATTTTATTTGCTATATTTAATATTGGCATATTAGCACCTCTGGTAACTTTGCAATAGCAATATTTCAACGAACCACGTTTTAAGCTTAGTCATGAGATATATTTGAACTCCGTCGGGATAAAGGATTAGCAATCCCTTTTAGAGAGATAATCCCCAGTTCAAAACAGATTTGAGAAATAAAATAATTTTTAACCGAAAACTTATCTGACATTGTCTGTCAAGTTCAGTATTGGTAGGTGCAACCGTAATAACCACGATTTCACCTATCGGAGGGTGTACGTTGAAGTAGGAATCTGTCTATTCCGTGAAGACATAGTACCACTTCCGCACTAAGTATGGCTATTAAGCCATATAAAACCTCAGTTAGCGGGCAATTTCTAGGGATTTTTGTAAGAGGATTTGGGAAACAGCCCGTTGATTTTTGACCCCTTTTAGTTCAAAATTTGCTTACGAGGAAGTAATGAGAAGAAAGTAATGAGAAGAAAGAAATAAAGTAAAGGCGTAATGAGAGATAATTTAACTAAAGCAATTGTTTCTGCTCTAATTTTAATCCTGATGTTTGCTTTTGTAGTAAGTTGTGATGATGACGATGGGGAATGCAATTTTGACTTTGACGATATTTTAAACGGTGCTACAAGACCATCGCAGACATCCGAATGGGATTGCGTAGCAGATGGGACCGTATTTTCTGTTGCTTTCTTTGAGGACGAAACAGGGTTTGATAGTGATTTGGGGCCATTTACATGGGAGAGGAGCGGTTGTAGGAGTCTAGTCTTCTTCTCAGGTTTTGGCGTGGGAGAAATATTTGACCTGCAAGGTTCAATTGATTCAGGCATTATCAGTTTTGCTCAGACTATAGAAAGAGATTTTTTTGATGTTGCGTGTGAGTTGGATACAACTCCGGAAGATACAATCTGAGCCTTCTACAATGAGTTCGAGCAATAATTAATAGCCTGTCTGTTAAGTTTGGAATAAAAGTCAAGGCACCTCCGGGAGGTCGGGACCCCCCGGAGGTCATTCATTTATTCTCTATCTAGGGGATATCGAATTTGATGAAAGAGAATTTAATGGGCAAAGGATCGGAATTGCAGCAGATTCGACTATGATGTGTAATGATGGAACAAGCGAGCAATACATAATTTATATCAAACAGAAGACCGTAAGAAAGCACAAACGGTATATCGCAAATCTAGGCGTTGAGAAATTTGCTTTTAGAAATGCTAAACAGCTCGCTTTAGCTATTTTCAACAATCCTGATAGGTATAGAAATATACTTGGCGAAGGTTGGAAGGCTTACGAATCTCTTGTAGAAATACCCAAAAAAGCGGTATAAACTTGGCCTTAATTGAAAGATTTTCTGAAAAACGTATCAGAGTATAGGCCGAGTCGGTTTACATAAGAATTTCTTGGGTTGATGGGTAACATGGACAAACTAAGTAATTTCATTCCTTATTGCAACGTGTTGCAATAAGATAATTTGAGATGTAATAACCACGATTTCACCTGTCAGACAAAGAGAGATGAAGTTATAAAATTATCTTTTTCATTTTTCCCCTCCCGGATTTTTAGAGAAGACAGGTGGAAATGGTATTTTGCTTGACATGAGAATCTATTTGTGAGAATATGTAAAAGGAAACGTTTTATGCAGGGGATAGGATTGTGGATTAAATCAATAAGATTGATCCAAAGGGGGTGCATATCATGTTTAAAAATGTTATTAGAACCATTAAGTACACCGCAGTAATAGCCTTATTTTTCCTTCCCATCAAACAAGCTGTAAGTGCCACCTCAGTCCCAGCTGTTAATACCGATACTCCGTCATACCAGCTTTATTATTTCTGGGACCTAAGAGATAGAGATAGTTTTTTTCAGGTGTTGAACCACAGTTTCTCTGTCGTTAGGGTCCATATACAAGTATTTGATGCGACACATGATGCGGATAGCGATTGTGAGCTTCTCGATTTCAATGACACTTTTACACCGTTTGACGCTCATATCTACGACGTCAGTAATTTGCAAAAAAACGACAACACACCTGTGTTAGATCCTTCTCCACAAGAGGGTGGGTTCGGTTTTGTTGTGATAACGGTTATAAACCAGATCGGCGCTGTGCAAAAGAGTCCTGTCCTTACGGGAAACTTTAGGATTTTCGATATGGAGGGTTACGAGTATGGAGCGAAAGCCGCTGGATATCCAGCCTCTTCTAATCCGAAAACAAGCTCTTATACATTTAACTTCAATGGGATAAACGACACACATCAATCTGACGTAGTCGGTATAGCTGTTAGTGGAGCAGGTACAGCCAATGTATCAGCTGGTCCATCGATAATTGCCGTTTTCGATACGCAACTTTTTGACCTCATTGAACAAGTTCTAAATTGCCCTCCTGTTACGTTTGCATGTGATCCTTTGCATTTTGATTACGGCATAGACGAGCAACTCGAAAACAGTAAAATCGGTAGCAGATTTGTTTGCAATCAGCCAGAGAACGCTACAACTGACGAAGGAATAATCAGACTATCGTTTTCGAACTTATGTCCCGAAGCAATTGCTTGTCCACCGAATAGCCTTTCAAATGCCGATTTCTTTGTAGGTTTCGTAGGGCTTAATAACGGTGGAAATTTCGGGAATATGAGTACTTTCTGGGCAATTCCCAGACTCAGACTTTTGTCATTACCTATAAACATTACGCCTTAGCCTCAGTGGGTGCTCGGCACCCAAGAGACAATGCAGGTAATTCCCATTATGATAGTCGGCCTGTAGCGGTCTCCGTTTGTCAGGAAACGCCTACGTTGGCATCATAAAGAATAAATGATTGCTAGCGATTCATATTAACCCCTTCCCCGTTGTATCCAATAAGCCTCTGTTGAATTTAACCTACGAACATATTATAGGGGCAGGCCAATAGCCTATGTGTCTTGTTAGGATATATCTGTAGATAACGTTGATTGAATCCAGTCATCGATTATCACCAAAAACCCTACGCCTCAATCAACTCCTCTTGGCCTAAATCGTTGACACTCTGAACCAAGTCTCATATCTTCCACTCTTCGCCTGAATTGCAGCATAAGCCCTTGATATATCTACCTTCGTTCCTTCCTTAAAAACTTCTTCACAACACGTCTTGCAGATGAAAGGCGCAACATAATCTTCATCTGTATCGAGGTTTTGCACTTCAAGCAAAACAATGTCACACCAAGAGCAGACTATTGTCATTCTATTGAAAGTATACAGGCATTTTGAGATGAGTTGTTGGTAAGTTGAGGGAGTGGTTAATGAGTAACAGAATTTTAAGCTCAATCAACCACGATTTCACATATCAGGGGGTGCGAGTTATGGAAAACTTCTGTCAGGGTGCTACTCGGCTTTATGAGCAAGAGCCGAGGGGGTCTAACTGCTCCCTCAGACTTGGAGGGTATGTGTAACGTTGGCTCAGGCGGGCAGGCTCAGGTTTACAGTAGTATGATTAGATGCGGGTTACTCACTCGCTGGCGATATGCAGTGCGAAGCGATTTTGTACTGACTTGTGTGTTACTCGGGTTAAATCAGGCGTTGGAGGGGTGCGTTTCCGCCGGCTGCGGCTGCGACTTGAGCGTGGGTCGGCTACTGGGGGCGGGGGGAAGGGCTTGGTTCGCCCGGGTGGGAAACGGAAAGGGGTCACGAAGCGGTGCACCCTCGACGGACGCGCTGAAGAATAGCATCTGCTGAGGGCCATTAACCGAGGAAATCTCGATGACATCCGCCGAGATGACGATGTCCCCTACATTTGGGGCAGAGGCCAGCATACCTGCTACAGTCTCCAGACATTGGGCACACGTGGTCTCTGAGCTTGGATTGCACTCGTCCACCTCGCGGACGGCTTGCATGGAACTATCGACTACCAAGGGACGGCAGGGTTGGTGCGGGTCGGGGCATTCACAAGTGACGATGACGATGTGGAAGCTGGTTATCTCGTTTCTTGACTGTGTTTCGCCGGGTTTGGCGGTAAGTAGAAGTGATATAAGAGCCAATCCGGACAGAAGAGCCGCTAGCCCGAAAGGTCGCCAGTTGTGCTTCGCTGTTCTTGAAATATCATACATGATGGATTTCATTGCGTCGAACCATCCACCACTAATTTGTTAATCTATACTACCACACACAGTATTATATCATGCTAGGGTATGTAAGAAAAGAATTTCTTAACTCCATTGTATGATCTTATGGCATAAGTTGGACGTCGGTAGTTAAGGCGGTAAAAATGTCATCCTAATGAGAGAGGCGGGACATTATTGTCCCGCAATCGAATCGATAAATTTCTCTTGAACCCGGGCCGGAAAAGCCCGGCTAGTGCGCCTGAAATAGCACATAATCAGAGCGGTGGTGAGAGTCCACTTCAAGCATACGTTCTCCGGCTTGTAGCCAACTGTAACTGCGTTACCGTAAGGTAGGGTGGGAAGCAACCGAAGGCGAACAGTTAGTCCGTAACGTTTAGTGAACTCGATTCGGCCTCATAAACCGGCGAGCCTGCTAGGCAATGGCGAAGCCCAGGCCCTGAAGAGAGTCAAGGCACCTCCGGGATGTCGGGACCTTAAAGACTTTAAGAATTTTTATGTCATAACTATTTAGAAATGTCCTCTTAGTGTATCTAGAATTTCCACTCTGGTACGCATTGGTATTTAGATACGATTACATCTTTTCCAATCTGAATCAAGCTCGCTTCCTCTTCTTCCAGGAA
>JBAUII010000058.1:0-32040 GCA_049682815.1 Thermodesulfobacteriota bacterium
GAGATTGCTTCGCTGACGCTCGCAATGACAGACCTGATAGCGTCATTGATAGCACATTGGGGTTACTCAGAGTAAATACTTCGATTTACTCAGAACAGGCTCCGCAAAGCAATTTCTTATCTTGGACAAGTCTGATATCAATTATATTTTAACAAAAGCTAAGTTCAATCTATTTGTTTACTACTTATGCCGCCTCCATGATCGGGTGATGGTGAACCTCACCGATGCTCATGTGGGTAATATCAAGTTGAGTCGCGTTTCCTTAACCCTAATACATATTTGGTGTTATGATTAATCATCCGTTGAATTGTAACCTCTATCCTCTGATTACATTTAATCTTAGAGAAGGGTTTAATTTGCTCGTAGAAATCGAAAAGTTAATTTATGGCGGTATGGGCTTTGCAAGAGTCGATGGTAAAGCCACGTTTGTAAGTGGCGGAGTTCCGGGGGACTTACTTGAAGTGACCGTTGTTAAGGATAAGAGAACCTACGCGGAAGCAAGGATAGAGAGAATTATAAGACCCTCTCCAGAGAGGACTGCGCCTAAATGTTTCGTTTTCGGAACATGTGGTGGTTGTCAATGGCAGCATATTAATTACGATTTTCAGTTAAAGGCCAAAGCGCAGATCCTTGCCGAGACGCTTCTTAGGATAGGCGGTTTCAGGGAATTGAATATTGAGCCCATCGTTCCATCTCCTTACGAATATGGTTATAGGGGGAGGGTCACGCTTTCGGCCTGGTTGGAAGGTCGAAGGTTTAAACTCGGCTATCACGCGAAAGGAGACTATAGGAGGATCCCAATAAATGGATGTCCTATCGCATCGGAAGAAATTAATTCGGAGATAGAGGGGGTAAATGAATTCTTCCTGAAAGATGAATATGATTCGTTGCCGTTTGACACGATTAATATTGCCTCTGATGGAAAGAGAGCTCATGTAACCTTTTCTTGTATCCCAAATGGGGGCGAGGGATATGTTCATTCTGGTTCAAAAAAGGACCTCGAGCTTAATGAAGCCTTCAAAGGCCTGGGCTTTGAAGATCATGGAGAACATGTATTTCAGTTTGAGTCACTGGGTCTCAAATTTAATTCGGTTCCATCCATATTCATGCAAGCAAATAGTAGAACTAATGAGCAGCTGGTCAGTACTGTCCTGGATTGGGCTAAACTCGAAGGCAATGAAGAGGTCCTAGATCTGTTCTCGGGCGTTGGTAATTTTTCTCTACATATTGCAAAGGGTGCACGCGGGGTACTAGGGGTTGAAGTAAGCAAGACGGCAGTATCACTTGCGCGAAGAAATTCAACAGCGAATATGATAGAAAATGTAAGATTTGTGTGTTCCTCAGTTGCTTCTTTCGTAGCGCATAATTCATATCAAAGAGCCAAATTCGATCTGATCATCCTGGATCCCCCGAGAGAAGGTGCGAGGGATATTTTAGAGGACTTATTAAGGCTATCACCAAAAAGAATGATTTATGTGTCTTGTAACCCATCGACATTAGCCAGGGATCTAAACCGTTTAACCGAGAAAGATTATAAGCTAGAGAAGATTCGTCCATTTGATATGTTTCCGCAGACATTTCATATTGAATCCGTCGTCTTGCTCAGTAAATTTGATTAATGAAAGAGGCGTATTGAATTCATATCTTACTTTATTTGTATTATAATAGACTCTCTTCCAGTAAGATTATTGGCTTAAAGGAGGCAATATATGGCTACCTTGGTTACCGGTGCGACAGGGTTTATAGGGTCACATGTTGTTAGAAAGCTTGTGCAAAAGGGTGAAAAGGTAAGGGTCCTATTGAGAAAAACTAGCAAGACCATAAACATTGAAGGATTGGATGTTGAACGTGTTTACGGGGATGTGATGGAAAAGGATTCAATAAAGGCGGCTTTAGAGGGTTGCGATACGATCTATCATACAGCTGGTTTTGTTTCATTTCGTAAGTCCGATTACAAGAAGATGGAGGATATTAATGTTAAAGGAACGATTAATGCACTTTCAGCAGGGCTGGAGGCTGGTGTCAAAAAAGCCGTATATACCAGCAGCGTAGCTGCCGTTGGACCTGATCCGGATCGCGATATCGCTAATGAGCAGACGGAATTTACGCTTGAAGATGAAGGTATCCAATATTTAAACACGAAATATCATGCTGAAAAGGAGGCTTTGAGGATCTACGAAAAGGGGTTGCCTTTGGTAATTGTAAACCCTTCGGTGGTCATAGGCCCCGGAGATATTTATCTGTCGAGCACCGGTTTTATACTCTGGTTTTGTAAGAAAAAATTCCCCGGGTATATGGAGGGCACCATGAATTTGGTTGATGTAGAGGACGTAGCCGATGGGCATCTGCTCGCTGCTGAAAAAGGGCGGATAGGAGAACGCTATATACTGGGGAATAGGAATGTGACCCTTAAAGAGCTTTTCCAGCTTTTGGAGGAAGTTACCGGTATATCGGGTCCTCGATTTAAGATTCCGTATTTTATCGCATATACTTCGGGTTTTGCAGTCGAGAGGATACTGGGTCTATCTTTCCCAAATTATTCTTCAATGGACCTGGATTCGGTTAAATTATCAAAGTATGTTTGGTACTGCGATAGTTCAAAGGCGATAAAAGAGCTCGGTTATGCGCAGTCACCCATAGAAGAAACTATAAGGAAGACAGTGTCATGGTTCAGGGGGAATGGATATCTGGATAATTAGATTATTTCATAGTGTTTGAAACAAAATCCCAAGTCATATAACATTTTCACATGCCTGGAAATTCTTTTGGAAATCTTTTCCGTATTACTACCTGGGGGGAGTCTCACGGCCCGGCACTCGGGGTAGTTATAGATGGATGCCCGGCAGGGCTAGATATATCCGAAGATGATATACAGCGCGAGCTTGATAGGAGGCGTCCTGGACAAAGCAGGATAACAACCCAACGAAAGGAACCGGATAGGGTTGAGATCCTCTCTGGAATCTTTGATGGGAAGACATTAGGTACTCCAATCTCGCTGATGATTCAAAACACTGATGTGATCTCCAAATCCTATGAAGAGATAAAGGACACTTATCGTCCGGGACATGCGGATTTTACCTACGAAACGAAGTACGGGATAAGGGATTACAGAGGGGGTGGAAGATCATCCGCAAGAGAAACGGTTGGTCGTGTCGCCGCTGCGGCAATCGCAAAAAAAATATTGGGCATTCATGATATAAAAACGTATGGCTATGTGAAGCGGGTAGGCGATATTGTTGCCTTAAATATCGATCTCGATGAGATTGAGAATAACCCTGTGAGATGCCCTGACCCGGAAGTTGCCAAAAAGATGGGCGAGCTTATAGAGGATGTGCGACGAGAAGGTGAGTCCATTGGTGGTCTAGTGGAGGTGGTGTCGAAGGGTGTACCGGCGGGGTTGGGAAGCCCGGTATTCAACAAGATGGAAGCCGATCTTGCCCAGGCATTAATGAGTATCGGGGGCATAAGGGGGTTTGAAGTGGGTTTAGGGTTTGAGGCTGCAAGGCGAAAGGGGTCTGAGGTTAATGATTTGATGTATAAGGATGACAGCGGGAAGCTAAGGTTCAAGACCAACAATGCCGGTGGATTACTCGGCGGCATTACAACGGGTGAGGATTTAATTGTTCGAATTGCGATAAAACCAACTTCTTCAATTCCGAAGGTACAGAAGACGGTAGATAAGTTTGGAGATGAGAAGGAATTGGTGGTCAAAGGGAGACATGATCCTTGCCTGTGCCCTCGGGCAGTTCCTATCGCCGAAGCAATGGTAAATCTCGTTTTAGTCGATCATCTGCTTATGTCAAAGGTGTCAAGGGTCTAGAGGGATCTGCAATCCTTATTAGCGATATTAAATCCAATGAAATTTGTAACATAGGGGGTATAATTCCGAGTATTCAAGATCTGTAGTGGTTAAGGAGATACGTTGTAAGAATCAGAATTGTAAGGCATCTTACTGTTATCTATCAACATTTTAAATTTTACATTTTTTCGGAATGGGTTCCTTATTTAAAATTTATGTCGGCGAAAACGAAATTTATTCGGGAGATCTTACTGAAGTTCCAGATAAATTCCGCGAGGTAATCATAGAAGACATTAGCTATTGGGCGGACTCGTTGGGTAAGAGGGGTTTAAACGAACTCTTATATTCTCATCTCCGCTGGTATGAAGAGAAGGGTATGTTTTGCGATAAATGTCGCGCTTGGTACAATGAGAGGATTCAATGTCCGCATTGCAGAGGCGTGTTAACTGAACTCTATATCTACGATAGGGACAAGGGCTTAGATATGCTTTTAACTTGCATAGGAATGATCACAAGGATTGAGGTCTTAGATTGATGTTTGATCACATAACTATATATCCCGAAGCAGGTTTGTTATGATAATTGAAGTGAAGGGGCAGGTATTTCCGAAAGTCTGGGATTTGGCAGATGGTGTACATAAGCTCAGGGATGAAAGAAGAATTGTTAATATCGGCGGCGGCACCGTCGGATATCCAGTATTTCAGGTCAAACTTCCGGATGGTACAAAGATGGATGGTTCTTATCTGGTAACGCCGCAGGGGATCAGGCTGTATTGGAATCGTGGCGATCAGTATGAGGTCGGATACCTAATATCAGAATTGGATAAGGATCCACTTGTTCTAAGGCATTTCAAGAAAGCAGATACTCAATGATTGCTGTTTGGTTGACATCGTGGATGAAGCATATCCAAATTACTAAAGGTGAAATTGATGAGAGCAGCAGAATTACTCGTAAAATGCTTGGAGAGCGATAATGTGAGTCATATGTTCGGTCTTCCTGGCGAGGAAAATATCGCGATCATGGATGCCCTCCTAGATTCGAAGATTCGGTTCATATTGACACGCCACGAACAGGGTGCAGCCTTCATGGCCGATGTGTACGGTCGTCTGAGTGGGAAGGCGGGGGTCTGTCTTTCGACCCTTGGCCCGGGCGCAACCAACCTTATCACAGGGGTAGCAGACGCAAATATGGATAAGGCTCCCCTTGTAGCGATAACGGGTCAGGCGTCCCTAGATAGAATGCATAAGGAGTCTCACCAGTACATAGATATCGTCGGAATTTTTGCTCCGATAACAAAATGGAATACGCAAATTAAGCTTGCTGAGATAATCCCCGAAGCCGTGAGGAAGGCTTTTAAGGTCTGCCAGACAGAAAAGCCGGGTGCCGTTCATATCGATGTACCCGAAGATGTAGCAGACATGGAAGTGAATGAGAGTCCGCTCTTTGTTCAATTTCCATCGAAGCCGCATCCGAGGTCAGATAAGGTTGAAAAGGCGGCAAGCATAATCTCAGAGGCCAAGTATCCTATGGTCCTGGCGGGAAATGGGGTGATAAGGGGGAATGCTTCACAGGAACTTCGGTACTTTGCTGAAAAATTGAATATACCTGTGGCCCACACCTTTATGGGTAAGGGTGCACTTTCAGATAACCATGAGCTTTCATTATATACTGTTGGCCTTCAAGCAGGTGATTATATCGCTTCCGGTCTTGCGAGGGCCGACGTAATAATTACGGTCGGTTATGATATTGTTGAGTATCCCCCGGCGAAATGGAACCCAAAAAGGGATAAAAAGATAGTTCATATAGACATGTCTCCCGCCGAAGTTGATTCACATTACATAGTTAGCGTGGGTGTTGTTGGAGACATCTCTATTTCCTTGAGAGAGGTTGCCGGTAGGGCTACGCCGAATGAGGCCGACTATTCAATTCAACTCAGAAAGGCGATTTTAAGTGAGTATGAGAGGTATAAAGACGACAGCGCGTATCCGCCTAAGCCTCAAAAGATCCTAGCAGACTTAAGGGACATTATGGGGGAACGCGATATCGTCGTATCCGATGTAGGTGCCCATAAACTCTGGGTTGCACGGATTTATCCATGTTATAGACCCAACACTTGTATTATCTCAAATGGATTTGCAACTATGGGCATAGGATTGCCGGGGGCTATTGCTGCAAAACTTCTCTATCCCGATAGGAAGGTTGTAACAGTTACCGGTGATGGTGGATTTATGATGAATTGTCAGGAATTGGAAACGGCGGTCAGAGAGAATATTCCGGTAGTGAGTTTAATTTTCCACGATAATAGTTACAGTTTGATAGAGATTAAGCAGCAGATCTCCTTTGGAAGAATATCGCACGTGAACTTCGGGAATCCCGATTTTGTCAAATTCGCTGAGAGTTTTGGCGCCTATGGTTATAAGATTGGATCGACAGACGAGCTTAAGCCGGTGTTGGAAGAGGCCTTTTCCAAAGATAGACCGGTAGTGATTGATTGTCCAGTTGATTACAGGGAAAACCTGAAGATAATGGAAAAGTTTGGAGCATTGATATCTCCAATATAGTAATTTGTAACTGCGTCTATACGAGAATCTCTTTATAAGCGGGACGTACTGTTCGGTCGTACGTGCATGGCATATCTAACTAGTGAATTGCCTGTAGGTTGCTACGGAGTCTCCACTTGCCCGTCATTGCGAGCGTTAGCGAAGCAATCTGCTAGGTTAATCCTATAACGGAATGGGTAATCAAACGCTCTGCCAATGCCAAAGGAGATTGCTTCGAGACTTTTTAAGTCTCTCGCAATGACATCTGAGTCTTTCCGTTTGTATTGTGATACTCTGCAGCTTGCCGCAAGGAGTTTCATACGATTAGGATTTATGATTCTTCCTGCGTGCCACGATTTGTAAATTGCAATTCAGAGTCATAAATACCCCGACGAGATCATAATAATATAAGAAATACAGTGGCCTCAGGAGGTTTTTGACTCTTATATTTATCATATGTATTGTTAAATGATATGAGAACCGAAGATCATGTTCATCAGAACATTAGAGACTTCAAAGAGAAAAAGGCCCTAGTGGTTGTCCTCTGTCTTACTGTATGCTTCATGATCGTAGAGATAGTGGCTGGCTTTTACACGGGTAGCTTGGCGCTTCTCTCTGACGCGGTGCATATGTTTACGGATGCTTTCTCAATTTCTATTGCCCTTTTAGCAATCTGGTTCTCATTGAAACCTCCGACATCTGTAAAAACGTTTGGCTTTTACAGGGCCGAAATTCTCGCTGCCTTCTTCAATAGCATGCTGTTATTTGTATTATCTGTAGTAATCATATTGGAGGCCTATGAAAGGCTACTGGCGCCTAGGGAAGTTAAGAGCCTTATGATGACGGTGGTAGCGGTTTTTGGCCTGTTGGTTAATCTGATCGGGGCGTTTGTTTTGTCGAAGTACCAGAGTGAGAACATGAACATACGTGGTGCATTTTATCACGTCATTAGTGATGCCTTAGGTTCTTTAGGCACTCTAATTGCTGGGCTTATCATCCTGGTGACAAATTGGTATTATGCGGATTCAATAATTAGTATCATAATTTCAATATTGATAATTAGGGGTGCCTGGGGTTTATTTTGGGATTCGATACATATTCTTCTTGAGGGGACTCCAAAGGGTATAGAACTAAAGTCGGTTGAAGATACAATCCGCTCTCACAGGGGTGTTCTTGGTGTGCATGATCTCCATGCCTGGACGTTGACCCAGGGTTTTGAAGCTTTGAGTGCGCACTTGGTTATTGAAGATATGCAGTTATCAGAAGACCTTGTCAGTGAGTTGAAGAGGGTGTTATTTGAAAAGTTTCGAATCAGCCATGTGACGCTACAGGTCGAGACAACGGAATGCGAGCCAATAGGTCTGAGTTGTTATGAGACGAGAACATAGCACGATATGACAGAGGTGTCTGATGACTGAAATTTTTCTCTGGTGGCAGTTTAAATCCTATTTTTGTAGAGAAGTTGAATCCGTTGACAGGATTTCGGCTGCTTTTGTAACCCCTTTTCCAAAAACGAATTCGTGTCCGAGGTCCTTGAGGACCGACTCTACCGCAGATACTACGGCAATTGTAGCTGCTTTATCTATGAAACCGATATGTGAAATCCTGAATATCTTTCCCTTTGCCTGATCCTGTCCTCCTGCAACCGTCATGCCGAATTTTTGTCTAAGCCCATTTATCACCTTGCCTGCATCAATCTCCTCGGGCGCAATCACGGCTGTGAGGGCCGGGCTCGGGGAGTGCTTGGCATATAGATCTAGACCGATAGCCTTCATTGCTTCCCTTGTCGCAAGTGCGAGCGTTGCGTGTCGGTTGTAAATTTTTTCGAGCCCTTCTTCTTTAAAGTTTCTTAGTACTATGGCAAGTCCGATAATCAGGGTGATCGCCGGGGTCCAGGGCGTGGTGTTCTTAGTTGCATTGCTTTGATAGCTTTTGAAGTCAAAATAAAACTTTGGAAGGCTAGATCTTCCGTAAAATTCCCACGCCTTCTCACTCATTGTTGCAAAAGCGAGTCCAGGTGGGAGCATAAAGGCCTTTTGAGATCCTCCAACAAGCACATCTATCCCGGTATCGTCAAAGGGCAACGGAAATACACCTACCGCTGTTATGCCGTCGACAATCAGTATTACATCGTCCCTTTCTCGAGTTATCTGCGCGATTTCATCGGTTGGGTGCTTTACGCCAGTTGAGGATTCGCTCGCCTGAACTAACACGGCGCGGATAGAAGGATCCTTTTTCAGAATATCACCCACCTTATTTGGATCAACGGCCTCGCCCCACTCGACCATGATCTCTTCTACCTCCAACCCAAATGCACGACAGATCTTACCCCACCTCTCACCAAACTTACCACCGTTAATAACCAGGACCCTGTCTCCAAATGAGAGGGTATTCGATACCGCGGCTTCCATAGCACCTGTACCAGATGAAGCTAAAATAAATACATCCTGTTTTGTACCATAAATATAACGAAGCCCTTCTCTAACTTGGGCGAATATCCCCTCGAACTCTGCAGTCCTGTGGTGAATTATCGGTCTAGCCATCTCTAGAAGGACTTCTTCTGGAACTTGGACCGGACCTGGTGTAAAGAGATATGTTTTCACTTTATGCTCTCCGCTATTTTTGAAATGAAGTTAAGAATTTACCCAAAATTTGCTATAATTCAACATTATTGAAAGTTTAGGATAGGAGATATATATTTCTAGAATGGAGGTTTAGACATGTTGACGGAAAGTAGTGAGAAGATAAAGAATCTTAAGAACAGAATCAGCGAATTAAGGGGTTTTGTTTGACCTGTCTGGCAAAAAATCGCGTCTAGCTGAATTAGATAAAATAATATCGCAGCCCAAATTCTGGGATGATCCGGAGACGGCGCAACGATATGTCAGGGAGCAGTCTCAAATAAAGGGGATTATAAATGAATTTGAGCATCTAAATAGTGAGTTTGAGGATGCAGAGGTTTTAACGGAGCTCTCTATTGAAGAGAGAGATGAGGAAGCGGCAGAGGAAGCCAGGGACAAGTTATCCAGGATTGAGAAAAAGGTGGAGGATTTGGAGTTTAAGCGAATACTGGGAGATCCTGATGATGAGAGAAATGCAATTGTTTCCATCAATTCGGGCGCAGGGGGAACCGAGGCGCAGGATTGGTCTGAAATGCTTCTCAGGATGTACTTAAGGTATACGGAAAGAATGGGTTTCGAGGTGCAGATGCTGGACATGCAGGAGGGAGAGGAAGCTGGAATTAAGAGTGCGACATTCGTTGTGAAGGGGCCATATGCATATGGATATTTGAAAGGCGAAAGCGGGGTGCATCGTCTAGTTCGGATATCTCCCTTTGACTCAAATAAGAGAAGGCACACATCATTCTCTTCAGTCTTCGTTTCTCCGGAGATTGATGACACGATCGAAGTTGAAATTGATGAAAGCGACTTGAGGGTCGACACGTTTCGTGCCAGCGGTGCGGGTGGTCAGCATGTGAACAAAACAGATTCGGCTGTTCGAATTACACACATTCCCACCGGCGTGGTGGTCAGTTGTCAGAATGAACGCTCTCAACATCAAAACCGCGTCAATGCTTTAAGGATACTCCGTGGGAGACTTTATGAGCTTGAGAAAGAAAAACAACGGGAAAAGCTTGAAGAGCTGCACTCGACAAAGAAGGAAATAGGGTGGGGTAGTCAAATCAGGTCCTATGTGCTACATCCATATCGGATGATAAAAGATCATCGAACCGAATATGAAACCGGAAATGTTGAACCCGTCCTCGATGGTGATTTGACTGAGTTTATTAAACGATATCTGGTCTTCTCCTCAAGAGACGGTGGGGATAAAATTATGGGCGATACAAGGTAAGCCTTAAAAGTGATTTGCATTGATTCCTTAGCCTCTCGAGTATGTTATATCGATTTATAAAAATTTCTTTCACCACGTGAACTATCAGATAGAAGGGAGATTTGATTGAGAGTCGGTATAATAGGAAAAACAAATAAAAAAGAGGTGTTTGAGATTGCGGGTGAGCTAAGCAAGTGGCTTGCCAAAAGAGAGGTCGAAGTCTATGTTGAAGAAGAGATAGGTAAAAAAATCGAGCACCCGAATTCTGTACCCCGTAGTGTCCTTCCCGAGGTTTCAGACGTTGTTTTGGTCTTTGGGGGTGATGGAACGTTCCTCGATGTCGCGCGTCTAGTTTGCAGAAGCAATATACCTTTACTAGGTGTCAATCTAGGGGGTTTGGGCTTTCTCACAGAAATAACGATTGATGAACTCTATCCGGTGGTTGAGAGTATTACCAGAGGAGAATACGCGACAGAAAAAAGGGAAATGCTATCGGCCGTTATCCATAGAGGTTCAAATAGGATCGGAGACTATTTCGTCCTCAACGATGTCGTAATTTGCAAAGGGGTAATGGCAAGAGTAATAGATCTCGAAATGTATATAAATGGTTCCAGTGTGACTTCGTACAGGGCGGACGGGTTAATTCTATCTACGCCAACCGGCTCTACGGCCTACTCCCTATCTGCTGGGGGACCAATCGTGTTTCCAACGTTACCCTTAACTATAATTACTCCCATTTCTCCGCATATGCTTACAAACAGGCCGCTTGTCGTTTCAAACGAATCGACAATAAAGGTGAAGGTTCTCACAGAAACATCCGATATATACCTCACGCTTGATGGTCAGTTAGGAGTCAACTTAGAATTAGGTGATGAGATAGAGGTTAAAAAGTCAAGCAACTCTGTTCGATTGATCAGGTCTCCTTTCAGGGATTATTTTACTATTCTTAAGACAAAGCTCATGTGGGGAAAATGATATGGATCGGACTGCTGATGAACAATTTCTTCACGATTGGGTGATAAGAAAGTTGCAGGAAAAGTATTCGAGGATTTATAAGGAAGTCCACATAAATCCAGGGGACGAGCAGAATTATGAGGTAAAAGGACATTATCCTGACGCTGTTTGTGTGAATTACGGACAAATCGTCATGATAATAGAGGTTGAGACAAAGGACACTGTTAATGAGACAGAGCTCGGCCAGTGGAAAGAGATGTCACAGCTCGGTGTACAACTTGTAGTTTTGGTTCCAAAGGAGCTTCAGGTTGTGGCAAGGGATATATGTTGGAAAAACGCTATCGTTTCTAAGGTAAAAATCGGGTCGTTTGATGTTGTTTTGAGTGTCTGAGTCGCGAATTCTCAGCATGAACTCCGAAATTGAAGCAGTCTCATCTTTTTCTCCTGTTCTCATGTGCGTTGTATTAGGGTAGGTCACGAGTCTTGCTCGTGACAAAAAAACGCAATCACTGAATAGATTGTTTTTTCGTATGCTTCTACCTGTCGCTTGCTGTTGGGTTATGCATTGACTATCTATTGTTTATTTTTTCTTTCTTTGTCTTGATACAAAGAAACAATCCTTGGCTGAGCCCGTACCGAGAATCGACGTACTCAGCTCAGGCTTCAGCGTGGCAGTCCCGGTATTCATCATTGGTAGGAGATCGCTTCGATATTCTCACAATGACAAGAACGTCCATTGTCATTGCAGACCTCTAACCTGTGGTCATTGCGAAATTTGCGAAGCAACTGAAGCAATCTCATACTATGACGAACTTGTCCCTAATGTTTAATTACGCCCTATGCTTAACTATATGGAGAAATATTATTTTGTATACATTATGACCAACAAGCACAATACTGTTCTGTACCCGGGAGTAACAAACAATCTAGTGAGAAGAGTCTTTGAGCATAAGAAAAATCTGATCAAAGGGTTCACAGAGAAGTACAAAGCTGTCAAATTCGTATATTATGAGATACATGAGGATCCATATTCCGCAATTTCAAGAGAGAAGCAGATAAAAGGTGGATCAATACAGAAGAAGATTGAGCTAATAAATGAGTTCAATAGGGATTGGAAAGACTTGTATGGGGAAATATGTTCATAGCTGAAAATAATGAGATTGCTTCGCTAACGCTCGCAATGACTTCTGCAATAGCGTCATTTTGAAAAGCAAATTTAGGGAGATTTTAACGTCTTCGTTTCTGATTTTCTTAACGCAATTTTTGGAAGGCCGTTCAAATCCTTCTCATCCTGAAAAGAATTGATGAAAACAAAACATTCATGAAATTGTAGAAATTTTGTCCACGAAATATATAACATCTAAAGCAACGACCGATTGTTAAATATCAGGATGGTAGGATTCTTATTTGCCGAATATCGTGCCCCTTGGAATTTTTCGCCCAATTAAAAACGCCTGGGTAGGTAGTCTCTTCCCGCCCTCTATCTGAATTTCTGTGATATCGATAGACCCATCCCCCGTAGCGACTCTCAGAATTCCTGATTCAGACAGTATTACCTCTCCTGGTTTTCCTATGCCATCAGATACTTTAGCTTTGTAGAGCTTTAGATTTTTTCCATCGATGGTTGTGTGTGCGCCCGGCCAGGGTAGGGTGCCGCGGATAAGGTACTTTATCTCTTCAGAGGTTTTTCTCCAGTCTATAATTCCGTCTTCTTTTTTGAGCATTGGTGCATAAGTTGCTTTTGAGTGATCTTGGGGAATGCGAGGGAGCCTTCCCCGCTTTTGAAGCCGTATTGTCTCTGTTAAGAGTTTAGCCCCAACTATAGAGAGCTTTTCAGAAAGAGATTCTGCGTCATCCTCAACTTCAATTCTCACCTCTTTTTGAAGTAGCATATCCCCGGTATCCATTCCCTCATCCATCATCATTGTTGTAATGCCCGTG
The DNA here is from genome assembly GCA_049682815.1 of Thermodesulfobacteriota bacterium. Lineage (GTDB taxonomy): Bacteria > Desulfobacterota_D > UBA1144 > Nemesobacterales > CSP1-2 > DASWID01. The sequence continues at coordinate 13,066 of JBAUII010000058.1, forward strand.
ATTTCTTCCCCCCTTATAATGGCCCAATTTACAGGTGCCGCGCCCCTGTATTTTGGGAGGAGCGAAGCGTGAACGTTAATGCAACCATGAGGGGGGAGGTCCAATATATTTTTTGGAAGAATCTTCCCATAAGCTGCTACGCATATCATGTCAGGTTCATATTCTTTCAGTTCGCTATTGAATTCCTCTGTCTTAATTTTTTCGGGTTGCAGAACCGGAATATTGTAGTCAATTGTAAGGGTTTTTATCGGTGGTGGGATAACTCTTCTGCCTCTCCCCTTCGGAGTGTCGGGCTTTGTTACCACTGCGACTACATCGTTCTCGGATTCGATCAGCGCTCTGAGGGTGGGTACTGCAAATCCAGGGGTTCCCATAAAGATGATTTTATACCTGGATTCAGAAGATTTTGTCTTATGCACGTCTCTTGATTATGTGCGAAACCTTATCTGATGAAACCCTGAGTATGACCTCACCTTCATCCCCCTTGCCAAATATCTCGAAGGCAACCTCTTCTAGGTACTTGGAGATTAGAACATCGAGCCCCCTCGCCCCTGTCTGCCTTTTCCTGGCCTCCCTTATGATAAATTCAGCGACCACTGGTTCAACATGCAACTTAAATCCCTCTTCTTCGAATTCTTTCATGTATTTTACAACCCTTAGAAAAAGGATCTCTCTTAGTGTCTCATTATCCAGCGGAGAAAAGGGTACGATCCTGTTAAACCTCGCGATCAGCTCGGGAAGGAATCCAAATAGATGAAATCTCGAAACGTCATCTGCTTCCTCTTCACTGAGCTTATATGCGATTGTCTCCTCCCCTTCAAAGTTTTCCTCAACCTTCTGCAGGAATCCGAGCCCGCCTTTTTCGAATAGACTTCTTATTCCGGAGAAAGCGCCTACGGCAAAAAATGAAATATCTCTGGTTGAAATAAGAGCCCTTGGGCCCCTGCTTGAGAAACCGAAATCGAGGGGAATCTGAATATCTGTACCCTCCAAGATTTTAAGAAGCTCTCTCTGAACCCCATAGCCGGAAACATCTTTTGTCGTTCCCTGGCCAGCGAATCTGGCGCTGCTATATGCCCCGGCGATCTTATCGAACTCATCCAGTACAACAATTCCGCACTCTCCTATATCAATGCTTTCATTAGCAGCGTAAACGAGCTGAACGAGTATGTTTACGACATCATCTCCGACATAACCAGATTCAGTAAACTTTGTCATATCTATGATTACAAACGGCAGCTTAAATATTTCTCCAAAGAGCAATTCAATTAAGTAGGTTTTCCCGCATCCGGTCGGCCCCATGAGAATCGTGTTTGGTCTTGGAGGTATTTCTGATCTTGGTATGCGTTTATTGTGGAGTAGCTTAAGCCTTTTCACATGACGGTATGCCGCAAGAGAAACCGCCTTTCTTGCCCTGTCTTGTCCCCGGTATCCCAGGTTTTCCAGTTCTTCAAATATCTTTTTGGGGGAGTGGAGGGGAACTGTTTGAATGAAGTCTTTCACATAGAAAACTCTTTCTCCTCTTCTCATCGATTGAAGACCTCCGTGAGTTTATAATTGTATAAATTATATATATGTATTTCAAGAGGGTTTTTAGTGGAAACTAAAATAAAAGCACGGAGATTTTTCAAAGCATGTTAAAAAGCGGTTTTTTGGACTAGATTGACTCTGATAATTATGAAATTACGAACACTCGAAATGTATACATTAGCGATTAGAAAAATTTTTACTAGGCGAAGATGTGAGATGCCCACTTTTAATCTTTTGTGACAATATAAATAATACATATTGACATCGAGAGTGAACTGAATTAAAATCCGCTTATATACGGAAAGGGGACGCTCTCATACTGTTGGGGTAAAACGCAGACTCATCTGCTACGCAAAGAAATTCTGGAATTGTTCTCCTCATTGGTTTCTCCTGTTCTCTTTTCTATTTGATGGTAATTCATCGTAGTCGTTAACTTTTGCTTTTTTTCTGAGTAGGAGGAGATGATCATGGATAAGCCGTTAATTCTTCCAACTAAAGTTATTCTTATCATTTACTTGATATCTTTCTATTTATTCCTTTCTTGCAATGATGCCAAAGAGTACTCCTTAAACGAAAGTACCTTCTATAAGAACTATCGACGTGGATCAAGTTCCACGCATTTGGAGAAGCCGCCTGGCAAGTTGTTTCCTGGACTTACGCGGCCTAAGGGGTCCGACATATTTTCGTATCACGTTAAGAAATTTGGTAGCGATAGTTATATGGCAATCACACCAAACCATAGTTTCTCTACCATTTTTGATGGAAACGGTATTAATGTAAGACCCCTTTCATTAAAGACATCAAACTGGCAGGTGAGAATGAATCTGGTGGGAATGGGTTACGAGCAAAACGTGAAACCTGTAGCATCGCCGAAATTCAAAGTAGATTCCAACCACATAGAATATGGAAGAAATACCATAAAAGAATGGTACTTGAACGGTCCAGATGGGCTCGAACAGGGCTTTACGATCGACACAGTTCCATCATCAGATGCAAAAGACCAAAAGTTAGTTCTGAAATTAGAGTATAGCAGCGATCTTATCCCCGTTGTTAAGGAAAATGGCAAACGAATTGATTGGAAAACCGAGGAGGGAACGACTGTATTTAATTACAGTAAACTCTATGCCTATGACTCGCTTGGAAAGGAGTTGCCGTCGAGCCTAAATGCTTCTGGAGATCATATCTCCATAATAATTGACGATTATGGTGCCAATTACCCGATTACTGTAGATCCCATAATGATTTTAGAGACAAAGATTCGCACCGCTAGCGATCCTAATATACTTGCGAATTATGGAAGATCTGTAGCTATTAGTGGCGACACTGCGGTGGTTGGAGCGCCTGGTAACGACACAAACGGAGACAGCTCTGGCGCGGCCTATGTGCTTTCAAGAGACATTGGTGGTACTAATAATTGGGGCGAATTAATAAAACTTACACCGGTGGGCGCTCAACCCTGTGACTTGTTTGGGTTTTCCGTAGATATAAGTGGAGACACCATCGTAGTGGGCGCGCCTACATTGACAACTTCCACCTGCCCGGCGAGACAGGGTTCAACTTATGTGTTTGAAAGAAATCAAGGAGGCCCAGATAACTGGGGACAAGTGGCGGTTCTTTCGGCGTCAGATGGCACTACCGGTAATCAATTCGGTTACTCGATGTCTATAGATGTAGATGTGGTTTTCGTCGGTGCGCCTGGTGATAGTGGAGGCACTGGAGCGGCCTATGTGTATGGTAGAAACATGGGAGGCGCCGATAACTGGGGAGAGGTGAGAAAGGTTATAGGTTCGGATTCTGTTTTAGAAGACGTCTTCGGATTTTCGGTATCGGTAAATGGAGATACCGCTGTATTAGGGGCGCCGGCACATTTCGCTTCAGATGTTCCGGTCACGGGCGCTGCTTACGTAGTTCAGAAAGATGAGGGCGGCTCGGACAATTGGGGTGAGGTAAAAAAAATTGTGCCATCGGACGTTGCCGAGGGTGACGTATTTGGATTTTCTGTTTCAATAAGTGGTGATACGGTAGCAATAGGAGCGGGTGCCGATGATGACGATGTTACAATGCTGGTCGATATTGGTTCATTGTATTTCTTTGAAAGAAATCAGGGAGGAGCGGATAATTGGGGGCAGACAGCCAAACGTACAGCCCCTGACGCAGATGAAGGTGACGCATTAGGATCTTCAGTTTCGATAGATGCTGACAGGACAATTACAGGGGCTCCGGGTGATGATGACGGTGGTTCGAAGTCAGGAGCATCATATATAACCGAAAGAAGCCTTTCCCTTTGGGGAGGGTTGGAGAAAATTACAGCATCCGATGCGGGTCCAGGCACAGGAGTGCTTTTTGGCCTCGGTGTTTTTGAAATCGACGATGTCACAAATGATCGTTCTATTGTTTCTGACAGCACCACCGGAACTGGTGGATTATTCCTGGAGCCGGAAGGTCTCGCAATTGAGAACGTTGGACAGCCAAACGAGAGTATATTAGTCGTGGATAAGGGGCTTCCGGGAATATGGAGGGTAGACCCCACGACCGGTAACCGATCAGTAGCCTATAATAACAGCGGAAACCCCAGTATTCCCTTTATCCTACCTATTGACATTGATATTAAGAGTAATGGAAATCTTGTGGTAACGGACCCGGGAAGCGCGATTGTGATGGAAATTACCTCAAGTGGAAACAAATCAATCTTAAACGATATATCGGGCACCCCAGCACTTGGTTTCCCTTTTTCAAGAGTTGTCGAAAGCAATGATAACGTGGTTGTTACAGACCTGGACTTTATCGAGAGTGTCGGCGTCGGCAATGATGTTTGTTTTGATTGCTTCCTGGATCCCGATTGCATTCCTCCCGATTGTTGTGCTTTCTTAACCTGTGATCAGGAGATTGTATCTTATCCGGCGGTTGTACGAATTAATTCAACAAATGGTCAGGCTACGCCACTGGCTGATACAAGCTCATGTATATCCGGGAGACCTTTTAATCGTCCTTTAGGAATTACCCTCTTGAATAACAATAACTTTGCTGTGGCGGCTATCGACCTTAATGAAAGTACCGCTGTTATTGAAGATGTCGCTGTTCTAGAAATAAATAGTACAAGCGGTGCCTGCTCAATCTTGTCCGACAACACAAATACCGGTCCCACGCTCCAGTTTCCTGAAGGAATCGCCACGTTACCAAGCGGAGACTTGGCAGTGGTGGACAACTTTCAAAAGCAAGTTATTTCAATAGATTCCTCAACGGGGAACCGCGCAATCTTGTCTGGAGGGGTTGTTGGAAGCGGGCCGCCTTTTGTCGAGCCTTTCTGGATAGCCATAGACGGCGATGGGGATCCGGTCGTAAGCGATCAGGGTTCTACTGGAACGGTATTTGGCACTTCTGTAGATATATCAGGCAACAATGCCATTATAGGAGCGCCCGGTAAGAGCAATTTTGAAGGTGCGGTATATATTTTTCAGTTTTGCGAACAGGCCAGCCCGGCTGTGTCGGTTTCGCCTGCCAATCAGGCTGGATCTTCCGGAGACACTTTGAATTACACGGTCTCAGTCGAAAATATGAGTACCGCCGCTTGCTCTTCTACTACCTTTACGATGAGTGCAACTGTTCCTGAGGGCTGGAGCTCTAGTTTTACTCCACCGTCAATGAATTTAAATTCCGGAGAGACAGCTAACGCAAGCTGGAATGTCAGCTCCAACGCTCAAACTCCAGAAGACACCTATGAGATAATAGCGAGCGCTCAAAATAGTGATGAGCCAGCTTTTGGTAATTCGGCGAATGCGATTTATACCGTAAATAATAGTCCGTCTCTTTGTGGAAACGGGGTCTGCGATTCTGGAGAAGATTGTTCAAGTTGTTCCGCTGATTGCGTGTCTGGGGCGGGGGCTTCATGTGGTAATGGAGTTTGTGAGGCAGGTGGTGGTGAAGATTGTTTGTCCTGTCCTCAGGATTGCAGGGGAAAACAAACAGGTAAGCCCTCAGCGCGATACTGCTGCGGCGATGGTGATGGACAGAATCCCTTATCCTGTGGCGATTCGAGATGCAAATCTAGCGGTTTTGCATGTACTGACCTCCCTGTGGTGGCTTCTTGCTGCGGAGACCTTCAGTGTGGAGGAATAGAAGATGCGTTCAATTGCGAGGTAGATTGTGGTCCGCCTCCAGTATGCGGTGACCTTGTTTGTGATCCTACTGAAGATAGTTGCTCGTGTACAGGCGATTGCGGTGTTTCCCCGGGTTCGGAGGTCGGTTTATGCGGTGATACTGTGGATAATGATTGTGATGGCTTTACCGACTGTAGTGATTCCGATTGTTCTGGTGATGCTATATGTCAACAATGTATTCCAACGCATACTAATGAAAAAGGCTCGAGGTGCTCTGACGGAAAGGATAATGACTGTGATGGCTTGATCGATGGGAATGATCCAGATTGTTAGAAGTTAAAACCGGTGTTCAGCCAAGCTGGACACGAAGATTTATGGCGGGGTCATTCCTAGCACTAAGGTTATAATCTTTTTGCGCAAATATAGAAGAACTCTTGCCCAAGTTCCCAGCCGGTGGTTACGATCTGTATGTGACCGCTTTCTTTTAGCTCCTTAAGGCATTGTACAATTTCAATTTTTGTACTATTATAGTCCCCTTGAGGATTTGATTCTAATACCATATTTGTGAGCTTATCCGTATTCGTATTGCCTTCCCCTAAACCTGTGCAGAGTGTTTTTAGTAGCCGTGATGCTAGATCGGACATCAATTCTTCAAAATATCTTCAACTCTATGTGGCACTTCGAGCAAAAAATATATCGTGTATTATACAATATGCCTAAAATAAAAGGTATTTACTCTGGAATGTCAAGTTGTATGATTTAAAAGAATAAAATTTATATTTTAGGGCGCTAAGATACCTGCTTTGGTTCGGATAGGTATTGAGTCGGAGATTTATGTAGCTATTTATTTGTCAGTATTTCCTAGAAAAGATGAGTGATAAGATAAATATAAGAAAGAATTTATTTCTCAATGCGTCCTGGGTCTTTGGTGGCAATTCTGTCTCTGCAGTCTTTGCTGCCATAGAACCGATTGCTTTAGCGAGAATTCTGGGCGTTAGTGATTTTGGACTATTAGCACTAATAGTCGCGTATGTCGATTTTCTAAACAAATTCTTTGATGTTAGGGTCTGGGAAACCGCTACAAAATATATCGGGACATTCTGGGAGAAAAGGGATTATGAAAGAACTCGTTCGATGGTCAAGCTTTCCTATATGGTGGATATATCTAGTGGAGTCCTGGCATTCGCAATTGCTGTTCTTACAGCAAACATTGCTAACGATTATTTTATACACTCTCCTCAGGCCTACACACTTATCGTAATTTATTCAATCAGTCTCCTTATAGATACGGCGAACTCCACTTCTGATTCCATACTCAGGGTATTTAATAAATTTAAAAAAATAGCGTTTATTTCCTCTGTCCAGACTTTCTTCAGAGTTGCTCTTGTATGTTTAGTTCTCTTCCTTGGTCTGGGAATTAAGGGTGTTTTGTTTATATATGTTGCAGCAAGCTTTTTTGGTTTTGCAATCCGATTTTGGGCTGTTTCACAAACATTAAGTGAATTTAAACTCGATGGGTGGTGGAGGGCAAAACTGGGGTTAATCAGAGATCAATGGAAGGAAATTGCCTGGTTTTTAAGCAATACTAGCTTTACTGGAACTCTTAAGATGGGAAATGAAAATTTCCTGGGAATTCTGGCTCTTGGTTATTTTTCCGGGAAAGATGCTGCCGCTTATTACAAGATTGCCAGATCAGCTATTAAATTGATGACAAGGTTTTCGGATCCGCTGCATCAGGCTATCTACCCTGAACTCGTTAGAATCTCTAAATCACAGGGATTAGCCGATTTTATAAATCTTATTAAATACTCATTAAAGACCCTTCTCAAGTTTACAGTTCCATTAACTGTCATTATTCTTCTTCTGCCTGAGCAACTAATTAGTATCTTTTTCGGTAGGGATTATATTGCGGCATCAAATACATTCAGAGTTATTACCATTGCCGCCTTAATATCACTACTAACTTTCTGGATTAATTCTGCCTTGCTGGCGATCGGGAAACCGGGCCTTAGAACTGTATTAGACATAATAACTACAACAACTTATGTTGGTTTGTTGATAGTACTTGTACCGAGGTTTTCGTACCTCGGAGCAGGTTTTGCATTCTTAGGTTTTGCAATTATTAAGTCTTCTATGTCGCTTATATTTATACGGGACTCAATTAAAAGCGAAGAAAAGAGGATTTCGAAAAGCGAATTGCCAGTGCCATAGAAGGGAAAACTGAATCCGGGCTTCCCAAAAACTCGATTGCTAATAACCGTAAATTTTTAACCTATCGGCTACACTGGCTGCAAATGCCTTTAACTTTGGGTCATCAAGGTATGCATAAGCACGATTTCTTTTTAAATCCTGTGTTACTAATTCAATTTCTCTAACTGAGGCGTCTAATTCACAAAAGTTCCCAACTTTCCTTAGCATACTGACAGGTTCTGTAAGTAGATCCTCGTATTTGATCTCCATAGCCCTTTCTTTAAGTTTACTTAGGTTGGATCGAGCCTCCTGAATATACTCTTCCCAGATATTTAATGCCTCTTCCATAGAGGAACACCTCAGGTCTACAAATGTTCGCTGTGCCTCTACGAATTTTAGGGCCAAGAAGAACCAATAAAGAGACTTGAATCGAGGATGACGGTCCTTTAATCTTGAAAGCCCCTTTTCTCGTCTTACTTGAAGGCTGTGCACTACGTCAACGCCATGTCTGTATATATGAATTACTTTTGCATCGGGAAATATATCCAGCCATATGGGCAAGGTATAGGTGTTACGAGGGTCTTTCCATCCCCACGGAATATCAAGATTCGCGGGTGTGTAATAGCGGAAATATTTTCTGAATCCCAGAAATGAAATCGCCAATGGCGTTTTCATGATGAAACGCAAGAAATTCGCGAATAGCCCTCGGGACTCTTCATCTTCAAGAAGGTACTTAATGGTCTTCGGATTTTCCAACCCACCACTGCACTGATACAATAGCCATCTGTTCAGTTTTTCAAAAAATAATGCCTCATGGTTTCTTTCTTTTCTTAATCCCACAAAAAGACCCAGTCGTTCGAGCATTTTTGTGAGTACCCCGGTACCGGATCGGCTCATTCCAATGATTATAATGGGAGGACGCGTGATCATATTTACGTTCGTAAGAGGTATTAATTCTAGTGTGTTTTCTTATTTCACGCAACATACGGTGTAAATATTTCTCTTACAGTTAGAATGTCATAATTGAAATGGTTAAGAGACGATGGAAACATGGAGGACCGTGTTAGCTTCGGGATTGAAAAATTCTAAAAGATCGATTTTATTCTTAAAGTAGACTCAATAGTTCATATGATAAAGGTTTTTAAGAGTTTTGTGGTTAGACTGAAGGAAGCGTATAGGAATCATAATACAGATGCGTATATCATATCCTTTCCGAATTCCGGAAGAACATGGCTAAGGATATTAATTGGGAAAGCGCTCCGTGAAAAGTTTGGATTTTCAGACGAGATAATTATTGATACCTACAAAATCACATCCAAGGCCGGGATACTCCGTACCCAATTTGTTCATGATTATTCCTCCATTATTGAGGGTTACAACTACTATGAGCTGCCGGCTGATAAATCAGAATATGCTGGGAAAAACGTTATCTTTCTTGTTCGCGATATAAGAGACGTTTTAGTGTCCCATTATTTTCAGGCCACAAAGAGGGTGGGATCTTTCAATGGAAGCATGTCTGATTTTATTCGTCACGATAAATACGGTGCGACGAAGATTATAACATTCTACAATATTTGGTATGAAAACATGTCGAAACCGAAAGGTTTTTTGTTGGTACGATATGAAGATATGCATAAGAGTCCAGAAAAGATCACAGCGTCGGTATTGAGTTTTCTCGGGCTTGATTACATTGAGGAAGATATTATAAGGACAGCAGTAGAGTTCACCACTTTTAGTAATTTAAAAAATTTGGAAAAGGAAGATTATTTCCAATCGGATAAGATTAGGCCAGCGGATACGCGAGACAATGAAAGTTATAAGGTTCGTAAAGGGATTATAGGGGGTTATAAGTCATACCTTTCCAAGGCTGACATGGAGTATATCGATGAATTGATACGGAAGTTGGGATGCCCATTTTTGAACCATAATTAGATCTCTAATACAGGTATTAATGTCGATCCGCATATTTTCTCTCCTGCTTCGTAATCGTTGATTGATTTAAATGAGTCTGCAGCTAGAAGACTATGTTACTCATATCTAAGGGCTTCTATGGGGTCCAATTTAGAAGCTTTCCTGGCCGGGTAAATTCCTGAGAAAATCCCGACTATCGCCGCGAACCCAAACGCGATCAGAATTGAGCCGGATGAAATCACCCCGGGCCATCCTGTGAAGGCGGAAGAAATCTTAGAACCCGCTATTCCCATGATGATTCCAATTATTCCACCCGCTATTGAGATTAATACAGCTTCCACCAGAAACTGTATTAGTATATCACCTTCTTTAGCTCCGACAGCCATCCTGATGCCAATTTCTCGAGTTCTCTCTTTAACGGAAACAAGCATAATATTCATTATTCCGATGCCTCCGACAATGAGTGATATGGAGGCAATACTTCCCAGGAGTATAGTCATGATCTTTGAGATTGTGAAAATGCGGTCTATAATCGAGAGTTGTGTTTTAACATAGAAATCGTCTACCATGCCAGGTCCTATTTTGTGTCTCTCTCTTAATAGCTGGGTTATTTTTGTTTGGGCTAGTGGCACGTCACCTGAATTTTTAACTGAAACAGAGATATTTTCTACATGGGAAATACCCATGATCCTTTTCTGAAGTGTGGTATATGGCATTAATATCACATCGTCCTGGTCTTTCCCACTGGGGGTCTGTCCAATGGGACTCATCACCCCAATAACCTTGAATGAGTTGTTACGAATTCTGACGGATTTACCAGTAGGATTCTGATAGCCGAAAAGTTTATTCGCTACGGTCGTCCCGAGAACGCAAACTCTTGCATCACTTAGGACATCCCCATCGTTGAAAAAGTTTCCCTGGTCTGGAAACCAATCGTTAATATTTATGAAGTCTGTCGCTACGCCTACGAGTGTTGTGAACCAGTTACGGTTACCTGATACTACCGTCGCTGCTGTGTCTATAATGGGAGAAGCAAACCTCACTATACTCAGATCACGTATGGCATCTGCATCTGCCGCGGTCAGGGGACTCTTGATATTTGATCTTGTTACGATACCGGTTCCGGCTCTCTTACCATAATTTACTATTAAAGAATTTCCTCCAAGGTTGGTTAGTTGTTCCTCTATTATTGTCTTAGCCCCTTGGGTTAGTGCAACGAGTGTTATTACCGCAGCAACGCCGATTATGATACCGAGTGTTGTGAGTACCGAACGTAATTTGTTTGACGTGACTGCATCATACGAAACTCTTAATGCCAATAGAAGGTTCATTTGCACCTCGGGGTCAGGCATGAATAAATGAATTATTTTCTATTTTGTTAGATAAGTTATAATTTTATTTGCCCTATTATCATGTTCTTCAGATTCTTTGAACCTATCGTTTATTTTGACCACTAGCTTGCTTAAGGTTAACGGATCTCTGTTAAGGCTTTCAGCTACCTCCTTATGACTCGAAGCTTCCAACTCACTTTAGAATCACATGGCGGAGACCACCTGGAATATCGGTTCCTGACTTCCTCGCCATACTGAAAAGTATAGGCTCATCTGGCGAATAATTCAATTATTCATGCCTGACCCCGCATTCCAGTAATTTATTTTTGTCCAGATATTCCTTAATTACATTTGCAAAAAGTAGGTTAGCCTTGGAATTTGGATGGTTGTCTGTTGGATAAATACTATATTCCGAAATTTTCGTTCCCTCGAATGAAGGAGTGGGATCAACATAATAGAGGCCACTTGTCGTCACGATGGTCTCCAATTCAGGTAGTTCATTTGGCGTTATTCCGAGATTTGCAACCGCTACCGGAATCTTTTTTTCTATGCTCAATGCACCGATCATAGAAAAAACTTTACGCATGTAATCTACTTGCTGCTCTGTAAAGGTGGAATTCCCGTCAATTCTCTGATTTTTCTCTATATCTTTTTTCCCAAGGTTCGCTAAAAATTGTTTGAGGCTTCGTATCGCGAACGATTGAAAGAAGAATGGATTCCCTTTTTCTTTTACCTTATATGTACTTTCAAACAGTTTATCTGGTGGGATTTCAAAGTCGTTATATTCGCAAAAACCAATCAATATCATGTCAGGGTCCCAATCCATTACCTTCTTTCTTATTACAGCCCAATATTGGCTTAAATAATATCCTCCCACGGCGAAGTTTATGAATTCATAATTTTTGCCAGGGCAGCTTGTATTGAATTCTTCTTCAAGTATTGAGTGATAAGCATCTTCGATATTCACGCCTGCTGGCATAGTTAAGGAATCGCCCACAACAGCCACCCTTATGGTGTTTTTTGGCTTAGTCAACGAATATTCTTTATCCCGAAGTCCTTTGGAGTTTGTTTTAAATCTGGCCATCTTAAAGTACGTGTTGAGGTTTTGTTTAAGTTGATAAGCGATTTCTCGATCGAGAGAGGGTTCTATCAGTCCAGATAATCCCAGTGGTGTGACACTATTCATTTTTTCATAATTCAGGCAATCACTACCGAAGATAAAATAGCGATAGGAGATCTCAAGCAGTATGAATGATGGAATTGAAGATAATATGAGTATTGAAATCTTTATCAAGGCGGCGTTCTTAATCATTAGTTTCGCCCATCGAGATGTAAAGTGTAATGCAATCTAATGTATGTTTCAGAAATGGTGAAACATTATAATATATTATCATCAGAAAAACGTAATTATTCTAACTTGTAAAGATAGTTCTCTATTTTACATTTAGGGACGTAAGCTATACAATTTTGTGAAATTTAATGACTAAAATCAAAATCTGCGGGATTACTAATTTAAATGATGCTCTTTTATCTTTAGATTTAGGGGCGGACGCCCTTGGGTTTATTTTCTACAGGCATAGCAAGAGATACATAAGCTCAGAAGACGCGTTAAGGATTATCTCCAAGCTCCCTCCATTCGTGAAGACAGTTGGGGTTTTTGTGAACCAAAGTGTGGAAGAGCTTAAATCTATGAAAAGAGAAATTGGGTTTGATCTTTTTCAGCTTCATGGAGACGAAGAACCAGATTATTGCAGAGAGCTGGGTAGTTCAGTTATAAAGGCGATGAGAGTAAAGGATCGCATAAGTCAGGAAGATATCGACTCGTTTCCCGTACAAGCCTTATTGTTTGATGCATACTCAACAGCGGATTTTGGAGGAACGGGAAGGAGTTTTAATTGGGAATTGCTGAAGCGTATATCGGTGCCAAAGAGCGTTATTCTATCAGGTGGACTTACCCCTGAGAATGTTGCCGAAGCTATCGATATAGTTAGTCCCTATGCGGTTGATGTCAGCTCGGGTGTGGAAGACTATCCAGGCAAGAAAAACCCGGTTAAGTTAAAAGCATTCATAAAGGCGGTAAGAAATGGAAACTAAGTTAAGAGTACCCGATGAAATGGGTCATTTCGGAAAATTTGGAGGAAGATACGTATCTGAAACGCTTATGCCTGCTCTACTGGAGCTTGAGAGGGCTTATCTTGAAATAAAGGATGATCTCAAATTTAAGGATGAGCTAAATTATTATCTGACCGAATATGCTGGTCGGCCAACACCCCTTTATTTTGCAGACAGGATGACGAAGAAACTGGGAGGAGCGAGGATTTATCTTAAACGTGAAGACCTAGCTCATACTGGGGCACATAAGATCAATAATACGATAGGTCAGGCCTTGCTCGCGTCGCGTATGGGGAAAAAGAGGGTAATAGCTGAGACTGGAGCGGGACAACACGGGGTCGCGACTGCCACAGTCGCGGCTTTGCTAAATATGGAATGTGAAATATTTATGGGTCTCGAAGACACAAAGAGGCAGGCTATTAATGTGTTCCGGATGAAGCTACTAGGTGCCAAGGTGAATGAGGTCAAGTCTGGAACCCAGACACTGAAGGATGCGATGAATGAGGCCATGAGGGATTGGATAACAAATGTGAGGAACACATTCTATATAATTGGAAGCGTTGCCGGGCCTCATCCCTATCCCATGATGGTGCGAGACTTTCAATCTATTATTGGACATGAGGCAAGGAACCAGATATTAGACAAGGAATCTCGGTTGCCCGACCTTCTTGTCGCATGCGTAGGCGGGGGATCTAATGCAATGGGGCTTTTCTACCCGTTTCTCGGTGATGAAGAGGTAAGAATGACTGGGGTCGAAGCTGCAGGATATGGACTCGAGAGTGGAAAACATGCTGCTAGCATAGCTGCCGGCAAATTGGGCGTTCTACATGGCAGTAAAACCTATATCCTGCAGGACAGTGACGGGCAGGTAACGGGCACACATTCGATAGCGGCTGGTCTTGATTATCCTGGTGTTGGGCCTGAACATTCCATGCTAAGTGATATGAAAAGAGTTTCTTACACCGCTGTGACTGACGACGAGGCCTTAGGTGCATTTAGATTCCTTTCACAAACTGAGGGCATAATCCCTGCCCTTGAAACAGCTCATGCACTGGCTCATGCGATAAAAGTTGCACCGACTATGCCGAAGGATTCAATTATAATCATCTGCCTTTCGGGAAGAGGTGATAAGGATATCCATACTGTTTCCGGAATTGTAGGTTAACTTATGTACCAGTAATACTTAATCAGAAAAAATTCCTTCCCTTTCTCAGCAAACAACGGGTACTTGATGCTTCTACGACTATGGTATAAAATCGTGTACGAGATGGGGATCTCTTTTACAATATGCCTTAAGGATATTTCGTTGACTTTTAGGAAGAAACGGTTAAATTTGTCGTATGTAATTTTCCCCGACTGCAGATTTGGAATTTCATATTTAGATATAACATCTCCTTTAATTAAAATAATCCAACAGAATTCCTAGTCAGAGATTAGATGAGCATGAGATTGCTATTATGTAGTGTTTCCGGGTAACAGCGATGAGAATTGAACGAAAATTTCAGGAGCTGAGGGAAAAAGAGAGGGCGGCATTGGTAACATATATCACGGCCGGTGATCCATCACTCGAAATAACCCCAGATATTGTATATCAGCTGGAAAAAAGCGGTGCTGATATAGTAGAGCTGGGTGTACCCTTTTCTGATCCAATGGCCGATGGCCCCGCTATCCAGCTGGCTTCTGAGAGGGCGCTAAACAGCGGAACAACCCTCCATGGAGTTCTTGATGCGGTTAGAAAAATTAGGAAGCATTCTGAGATACCACTTTTGTTATTTGGTTACTATAACCCCTTCTTTGCTTACGGGCTGGAAAAGCTGGCGGCTGATGCCAGTGAGGCAGGCGTGGATGGAATACTGAGTGTTGACCTGCCTCCAGAAGAAGCAGAGGAATTTAAGATTCATACTGATGATAAGCGACTTAATCTGGTTTTTTTATTGGCTCCTAACAGTACCGTTGAGAGGATTAATCTGGTCGCCGAGTATGCAAGTGGATTTATCTATCTGGTGTCCGTTACAGGCGTAACAGGAGAGAGACCGAATTTGGATTATTCGCTCGAACCTATTATTAATGAGATAAGAAAACATATCAGACTTCCGGTCGGAGTTGGGTTTGGTGTCTCAACACCTTCGCAGGTAAGGAAAATAGCAAGGTTGGCGGATGCTGTTATTGTTGGGAGTGCGCTTGTAAGAATAATTGAAAAAGACGGTGAAGATAGAGTGAGGCTGCTTAGTAGAATTGGAGAGTTTGTCAATGACTTGAGCAAGGCCTGTGATAAGAAAGGAGTCATTCGTAGAAATCGAAAAGTAATTTAATGATGTGATCTTCCTATGCAGGACGAACTGAGAAGATATTTGTTTATAGGTGATTTTGATTCATTGCTCCATGGGCTCTTCTCGAAGAGAGGCGAGGTGATTTGGGTTAGCTCGATTGAAGAGGCGTTAAATCAAACTGGGAACTTTACCATGATCATGATTGAAAAGAATTATTTTTCCAACGATGTTTCTAAGGAGATTAATGTACATTACCCAAACACCCCAATAATCGTGAGTGATATCGATAGGCCTTCAGAACCTCCTCCCTGGGTCCGATTTGTTCCATTTTATGAGATACTTTCGGGTCAAATTGCAAGAGAGGAGAAATTCGCAAAGACTGAGCTTAGGGTGGAAGAATTGAGGAGAGTGCACAATGGAGCGAAAAAGATGTTGATACTGCTTCATTACAATCCCGACCCGGACGCAATTGCCAGTGCTCTGGCACTTAGAACTTTACTAAAGAGGAATCGTCAGACTGCTATTATAGGCCATCTTGGAGAGAAGGTGTCGCGCCCTGAAAACGTAGCGATGATAGAACAGCTCGATATCGACCTGGAGGAACTCGATAATAAGGATATTAAAGATTTTGATTCAATAGCACTTGTTGATGTTCAACCACCGTACTTTGGCAATATTCTTCCCGATGTCGATAGTGTTATTGACCATCATCCTCAGGTTGGCTCCTATAAGTGCAGGTTTTCTGAGATCAGGTCTGAAGAAGGGGCAACATCTACGATTTTGACAAGCCTCCTCCGTGCAGCTCAGGTTGAGATATCAGAAAGGCTTGCCACATGCCTTCTTTATGGCATTAAGACCGATACCGTGTCATTAAACCGCGACGCAAATCCGGATGATATAGATGCGTTTACCTTTCTTTATCCTCATGCAAACCTTGGATTATTAAGGAGAATTGAGAGGGCGGAGATTCCGCCTTCCGAGCTTAAGTGCTTCGGGAAAGCACTGGCGGATCACTGGATATCAGATGGCATTTTCTTTGTCAATCTCGGCAGAGTAAAAAGGGAATACTTAATCCCTAAGATGGCCGATTTTGGCGTTCAGGTAAAGGGCGTTGGGTGGTCAATCGCATTCGGAATAATAAGTAACTCATATCTTGTCATCTCGGTAAGAAATATTGGTTTTAAGAAAAGCGCCGGTCGTATTGTTAGGGATTTGTTCGGAGAAATTGGGAGCGCCGGAGGCCATAGGTCTGCTGCCAAGGCGGTCATATCCCTGCGAAAAATACGAAATGCAATAGGAAAGGGTTCGCAGGAACGGATAAGAAAATGGCTGACAAAGGAGTTCGTGAAATCAATAGCTGAAAATTCTAATGAATAGGGTTGAAGCAATAAAGCACATAACTAATTGAAGTCGAGGAAATCGGCATGGATTTTGTTCAAAGGGAAAATGTATCACTCGTTGTAATTGACATGCAGGAAAGGCTAATGAACGCAATTCCTGAAGAAAAACGTGAGTCAACCATAAAAAACGCGGCACTGCTGATTGAAGCGGCTAAGACTTTTGAGATGCCGATAACCCTGACTGAACAGTATCCAAGAGGATTGGGTCCCACAATCCCTGAAATTAAGGATTGCGTTGGAGACGGGTTCAAACCGATTGAGAAGGTCGTTTTTAGCTGTGCAAGATCTCCTGAATTTAGATCGGCGATAGAGGGAACGCATAAACGCGAGGCGCTTATTTGTGGAATAGAAACTCATGTATGCGTGCTACAAACTGTTATAGATATGATTAATGATGGTTATGTGTTATACGTCCCTGCTGACGCGGTAGCATCCAGAAAAGACCTTGACTGGGAGAAAGGGATAAGCCTCATAGAGAAGGCCGGGGCAGTAGTTGGAACGACGGAGACATTCGTATTTCAGCTTTTGGAGCGCGCCGGGACCGAAGAATTTAAGAGGATTTCAAAGCTTCTCAAATAAACGTAAAAGGGGTCAGGCATGAATAAATGAATTATTTTTTATTCTGTTAGATAAGTTATGATTTTATTTTTCCTATTTTCATGCTCTTCAGATTCTTTGAACCTTTTGTTTATTTTGACCACTAGCTTGCTTAGAGCTGACGGATCTCTGTTGAGGAGCTCAGCCACCTCCTTAAGACTCGAAGTCCCTAACTCACTTGCTATATAACTTATTAACCCTCTTGCATAAGCTAGTTCTCGATTCCTACTTGTTCCCTTTAGATCGCCTTCTCCTATCTTGTATTCTAAACACACCCGACTTACTATTTCACTTAATAGAGGCTTCTTTTTATTCTCTGTTCTTCTATCCTGTGCCTCTGCCTTCTCAAAAAAATCATCATGTTCTAACAACCGTGAATCAATTCTTCCTAAGTAAAACTGATTGCTATATTCTTGCACCATCCCGTCATTCACGAATTCTTCATATCGCCCTTTGGCCAGACGATAATCATCTCCAAAATGGCTTAATACCCAATCTGTACTAAGCCATGTTAATTTCTCCCTGCCAAGATAAGCGTTATGACTGCTCCAGTGATACTCGTGAGGAAACGTAACCAGCTTTGCTCGCACAGGGTTTAGGTGAATATATCTGACAAGTTCCAATAAGTAATTTTCTGCATCCACCAGTATTGCTTTATACCTTCCTTGGAATATGTGGCCAGTGCTATTTTTCCGTTTATTTATCCATTGGGTATAGCGAAACGCTAGGTTATGCATGATTTTAGAAAGTGGAATTTGAGCAACCTGTATAGCAAAGTGAATATGGTTAGTCATAAAGCAAAACGCATGGATTCTGTGTGAGTATCGTTCTATCCCGATTTGAATCAAAAGGCATAGGTGTTTGTAGTCTTGGTCTTCTTTAAGAATTGTGTTACCAGCGTTTCCTCTCAGAATCACATGGTAAAGACCACCTGGAATGTGGATTCTTGGCTTCCTTGCCATACTGAAAAGTATAGCTTCATCTGGTCAATAATTCATTTATTCATGCCTGACCCCGTGCTTTTTTTACATTTCGGTAGGGTTTTAATACCAGAATGGTCCACCAAGGAACGGGCCCCCATACCAGAAACCGTCATCGGCAAGCGTAAAATTAGACCAATCCTCGTAAGCCTGATTTTGACGAGCAGCGTCAATATATGTCTGTTGCATGTAATTTATTACTTCATCAGATACACCCATTTCCTTGAGCTGTACCAATTGGCTGGCCTGAAGTCTGTAAACGGTGTGAGATTGTTGGATATTATTTATAATTGTCTCTGAAGGTAGTCCCGCTTCAGTCATCTCGACAATTTCCTTAACCGTCACGGGATTTGGAGGTGGACCGACTGGATTACCAGACAGTGCGGTACAACCTATGTAAAATATAAGGCAGATGAGAATGGATAGCTTTAAAATATCTGCCTTTTCCGCTATAAATGGCCTCTTCCTGGTTTGATAACTTTGATTTGATTTGGTTCTTATCATCTTGCTGCTCCTTACATTTTTTTTCTTTCTCACTTCTCTGTCTTGATACTGAA
>JBAUII010000059.1:0-21739 GCA_049682815.1 Thermodesulfobacteriota bacterium
AAACAGGCGTGAGACTGTCTTTTTTAATGACGACGATCGCATCTGCTATCTCGGTTGGCTTAAAGAGTACAGTGACAAGCATAAAATTGAAATCCTGGCCTATTGTCTAATGACCAATCATGTACACTTAGTCGCGGTTCCGTTGAAAGGAGAAAGTCTACATAGGGTGTTAAGACCACTTCATATGAGATATGCGCAGAGAATTAATCGCGAGCGCGGATGGAATGGACATCTTTGGCAAGGGCGTTTTTTCTCGACTCCACTGGATGAATCGTATACCTGGACAGCAGTCCGTTACGTCGAGCGCAATCCCGTGAGAGCGGGAATCGTTAGAAGCGCTCAGGACTACAAATGGTCAAGTGCGGCGGGTCATTGTAAGTTAAAGGACGATAAGTTATTAACTCGGAGTTCGAGGTGGTTAGACGAGTTTGAGTGGATTGAGAACTGGAGCAGCTGGTTAACGGATGGTGATGATTTAAAGAAAGTGGAAGTATTGAGGAGAAACATTAAGAAAGGACTGCCATGTGGTACAGATGATTTTATTCGGAAATTAGAGATGAAGGCGGGGCGAATATTACACTACAGACCGCAAGGACGTCAAAGGGCAAAAACCAGGGTCGCTTAAAGGGTTGCGTCCCCTTTAACCCTTTATCCTTACAACTTCTTCGAGTACTTCATATGTTACTCTTGATTTTCCTGCCCTCTTATCGGTATCCTTTCTCATGGTGGCGTCTCCTTTCTTTTTTGTTTCTTTGACTAAAAGCTATGAATAGGATACGCCGCCTACTTCAACTTTTACACACTTTTTGATATTATCCCTATAAAAGTAGAAATGCGTCGATATAAATAGTAAATTAGATACAATGTTCAAGAACTTATTTTTCATTCTAACAACGTGGGTCTTAATTTTTTTAATTGGTTTTCTAACGGGAGGGATAGTATTTTCCGAGAAGGCTTGGCAAGATTTTCTGACTGATAACAGCGGCTTGATTGTAGCTTTTGCAACATTGTTATTAGTTTGTGTCACGGGCGTTTACGTTTATTTCACTAGAAGATTAGTATTGGAACAGACTAGACCAAGGATTGCGGTGTCACTTCGAAGGGAATTCGGAGACGGTGGTCATTGGTTTGTCGCAGCCGTAATAAAAAATGGTGGATTTGCCCCAGCCTACAACATAAACTTTGATATTGACCCTCCAGACTTTGAGTACCAACCGAACAAAAGAATATCTGACTACGAACCACTGAGTAGGGAAATTAAATTTTTAGCCCAGGGTCAACAATTACGGTTTCGTTTACAAGAAGTGACTACTATCAAGAGGGACAGTCCGTCTATTACTATAAATGCTAAGTACAAAGATGGTAGCGGTGCTTTGTATAAGGATAAATCAGTCTTATCATATAATTATATTGACTCTGAGTTTTCCCTTTCTGATGCGGTGAGCGAACTAAGCCTCCTAGGTTTCGCTCTTGAGGAAATCAAAAATGCTATTAATGGTCTTAGAAAAAACTTTCCATATGGGAAATAAGCGTAATTACTTGCTGGAGCAAAACGCCATGCTCTTATTGATTGTGGAGTGACTCCGAGCATTAACAATAGCACTGGTGGATTATGTCTGCCACGTATCAATATGTTATATGTCTTATCTTCATAGTAGAGATTACCCCATACCCTGGCATTATGTTGTCTGACACGTCGGACATCCACTCTAACACCATTTGTTACTCGCACGACAGATACTTATAATTTACGGTTTAAAGGGGACGCGTCCCCTTTAATTTAAAATGAAAAAAGTATTAGCAAAACCGTCTTTACTGCATCCGCTAAATCGAATCGGAAATAATTGGGAATATCCACAACTGTGGTATGTTTGGAATCAGAGCCGATTCTATTACCAGGCTTATCTTTATGTCCTCTCTTTATTTTCAGTGTTTTAATTTAACCTCACTACTTCGCGACGCAGCGTGAATCCGCACTACATGTATACCCCTTTTTACAGACAGCAGTGCTACTACAAGTTTCTATACAATCAACGCCCACTTGGTCGCCAACACAGGCGTAAGGGGAGCAGTCTCTCCCTATTGTACCATCAATATTGTATATTAAATGGTGTTCGCCATCCCCCTCTCCACAATAAGGTCTTCCTATAAAGCTCATTTTCCAGGCATTGCTGAAATTGTTCTGGGGTGGGTGGGCTGCTAATATCTTGATTTCCACTGACTGGTTTGCCTGGCCTTGCACAGACAAAGGGACAACTCCGTTGACCTTTGAGTCACTTTCCCATTTTATATCAACGAGTTCAATAGGACCGCCCGGGAAGTTGCCGTACATCAGTATCTTGCCGGGTTGAGTGCCAAAAGCTTTCCCTTTAAGCAACAGTTTTGTTCCAGGCCTTAATGGACCCAAAGGAACATCAAACACCCCTTCAATCTTTGGCGGTGTAACTACCTTTTTAAGTTCGTATGTTGGTAGTGTTTCGATTATTGGTCCTGGCGCCTGTTTAAGTTTGTGCTGTGGTTTCATTTGTATGGTTGGTTCCTGGACCCTCGTGGGTTTTTTCCCAGGTGCAGGAGGTGTTGCATCTGAGACGACCACCGTGTCCTGCGCTGTGCCTGTACAAGGTCCCTGACCCACTGCTTTAACCGTCTTCGTCCCTGTTGTGTTCCAGGAATGACTGGTTTGATAATTTCCCTTCTTAAAATTATTATTTACTGTAACCGTGCTGCCATCACCAAAGTCTAAACTGAAGTTACACTTTCCTGTCCCCTGCACTGATATACTGGTATCCTGATTGATTGTGACCTGGGAGGGTTGAACATTAACCGAGGTTATTGTTTTTGCTGCCAACGCAATCTGTGGTATAGCAATCATCACTGCCAATACCAGAGAGAAAACCAGGCAATTGCTATAAAGACGGTTTACCTTGAACCAAAATACTTTTTTAATAATTCCAATGCTAATCATTTTTGTTTCCCCTTTGCACTTGTTTATATATTAGTGGCAATTTCAGATAAAAAGGTTCAACCCATTTTATGCATAAATCTTTTCTTTCCCCATTATTTCGCAAAAACAAGGTCATGTCAAATCTTTCCTCTCTGACCACATACTTCCTTGAAAACAAATCTTTTCCCCTTCAAACGTTTGACCTCCCCCTATAACACCGCCATAGTTTATGTTAGAGAAAGACCTATAAAATTGTTTGGAAAGGGAGTTAACAATAATCGCAAGGATGGATACCATTCTTCATAATTCCAACTTAAACCGAGCTTGACAAAAGGGGTGCAGGATAAGTGATCTAACATTGTCTGCCGAGAAGTATTGGTAGGCGTAAATTAGCCATTTTAACCCCGCTGTAACAGGCGTAGAGGCGTTTTCTGGCTGAAGTAATGCAATAACCTTACCTCGGAAGTTTTTTGGCAAATACCGAAAGAGCTGGGGTCAGTGATTGACTTTATATCAATTTAAGACCGAGAGAGCCCAGGCATAAGTGCGCGTTCTTAAAAAATGTGCGGGTAAAATATGTTTATTGAATTAGTTTGAGAAACGGTTTAGAGTGAAAAGGCAGGAAACGATGCAGTCGGCGCCGTGCAATGGCCCGGTGCTGGATTAAGATCTCTTAACCTCCCTTGCTTCCACGGGAAAACTATAGATTTGATTTTGGAGATATCGTATTTATAATAAAATTCTCCACGGGGAGCTTATCAGTATAAAAATTTATAAGTGCGGTACAAGCTTGATCTGCTGGCGGACACCCAACACACGTTCCAGATGATGGGTGGTGTGTCGTAAGTCATGGAATCTAAAGCCTTTTATGCCTGCTCTCAAGCATGCATTTCTGAATGCAGTCCTTATACTTTGGATTGGTATAGCTTCACGTGTGAAGACATTGCAAGATAATAAAAAAATGGTGCCGAAGGCGGGAGTCGAACCCGCACGCCCTTTCGGGCACTGCCCCCTCAAGACAGCGCGTCTGCCAATTCCGCCACTTCGGCAGGTATTTCCAGAGAAATTAAATTAGCACAGCGTCCCCAAATTGCAAGATTTCGGCGGCTAGGCTCCAAATTTCTGAAGTCTCCCAGCGTTCGAGAGAATAAGTGGCATAGCCTCGATCGCCCTGAATGTGCCAAGTTCTCCTTTCAGACACTCCCTTTCAGAAAAGCCTGTAACATAGGCACCACGATTCTTAGAAGAATAAAGGAGAAAGGGTACAGGGTGCCAGCTATGCGATTTCATTATCGCAGGGGTGGAATGGTCACCTGTAACTACGAATACGTCTGGTTCTAGACTCATAATATCAGGTACATGACTATCAAAATCCTCAATTACCTTGACCTTTCCATCGAAATTACCATCTTCTCCATAGCTATCTGTCTTCTTGATATGAAAGTAGAAAAAATCAAATTCATCAAAATGCCGCCGGAGTGTCTCTATTTCACTGTCAATTGTACTATCTTTAACCTCAAGGTCTTTCAAGCCGACCAGCCTGGCTACACCTCTATACATAGGATAAACAGCAATCGCCGCCGCCTTAAGTCCATACGCTTCACTAAAGCTTGGAAGCTTAGGATAAACCGAAAAACCCCTGAGGAGAATATGATTCGCCGCTGCCTCGTCCTTTATGACATGATTTATTTTGTCTATTAAACTGTCCACTACACTAACTACCCGGTCTGCTTCCTTCCTTCGTGCAAAGGGCCTGAGAGGACTCAAACCTTCCTTTTGTGGATCGGTGTCTGAAATGTCATCGGAACCAGCCAAAAGAGGTTCAGGAAACGTAAGAACAAGGACAAAACGGTGCTCCATCCCCGATGTAATTGAAACCCTGACCTGATCTATGGTTTTAACCTTTTTTCGGATCTCTTTGGTAATCCTCTTATTTTCCTCGGTCGGTATCCTACCCGCCCTTCGATCCACGATTATCGGCCTGTCCCCTTCGTACCTGACGGTCGCAAAATTACCTCTTATTGCCAAATCGTTCTGAGACAGCTCTAGACCCAAGCCCAGTGCTTCCAAAACCCCCCGGCCTATTTCGTATTTAAGTGGATCGTAACCGAAAAGCCCGAGATGAGATGGACCGCTTCCCGGCGTTATACCAGGTGCCACCGGGACATGGAGCCCACAAGCGCTCCTCACCGCAAGGTGATCCAAATGGGGAGTTGAAGCTGCCTCTAATTCGGTTTTTCCGTTTACGGGAAGCCCGCCCAATCCATCGAGGACGCACAAGATTATTTTTGAACCGTTAGGTTGCAATAGATCCTTAATGATTTCCTGCATTTTCTTACCTCATCGAGTTATTTCAAACCTAAGATTACCAAAACAAAATCATGTTGAAAACTAACTACCACTAAGAACAAACTCCATTCCATCATGTCCAGGTTCAATGTTTTCCGGAAGCTCCTTTGAAAGCTTTTCGTAGTCAAGTTCATGTCCCATGTGCGTAAGCACTGCGATTCTTGGCCTTATCTCTCTGATAACCTGTATCGCTTGATCTACGCCTAGGTGCGCAGGATGAGGCTTATACCTAAGCGCGTCTATTATCAGAAGTTCAAGCCCATTCAATCGCTCTACTGAACTCTCAGGAATGCCGCTACAATCCGTAAGATATGCCATGTTCCCTATTCTATATCCAAGAATCGACCAATCGGCATGGAGAATGTCTATCGGGATAATCCTGACACCCTTTATGTCAAAATCACCATCAACAGCCGTTATCGATAGCTTGGGTTTGCCACCTGGGGGAAATGAACCGTCAAAAATATATTTAAAGTTCGACATGATGTTTGAAACTGTCTGCGGATCTCCATAGCACGGAATAACCATCTTATTCATAAAATTGTAAGTCCTAAGCTCATCGATTCCATGGGTATGGTCGGCATGGGAATGGGTATACAAGACGGCATCAATCCTCGTTATATTGTGCCTAAAGGCCTGTATTCGCAGATCCGGTGATGTGTCAATTAAGATCTTCTTACCCCTTGTTTCAATAAATAATGAACAACGTGTTCTTTTATTCTTAGGGTTGTCCGAGCGACACACCGAACAGCCACAGCCGATAATTGGAACCCCCGTGGATGTGGCACAGCCAAGCATTATGACCCTCATTTAACCAAATTTAGCATTAAGTCACTTCCATTGCAAAGCAAACCCGGGAATCAAGATTCAAAAAATTTTCTCAAGAAGTAAAAATAATGGTTTACAAATCGGTAAAAATATAATATAATGCAACGCTTAAGATGAAAAGTAACATAATTGCTTTAAGTTTATATCTACTACTAACCGTGCTTTTCATTAAAGACACCGCACTCGGTATTGATCAGGCCGAAGAACAGTTTAATGAGACCGTCAACCTATATAAAAACCTCACTACCGACCCAGAGAAGGTAAAGGATCCCGAGATTTGGGATATATTAGCGAGAGCCTTTTACAGCATCTATCTTGATAATCCGGAAAGTACAGTAGCCCCAAACTCCCTTTTCTTTTCTGGAAAGATGTATGAAGAGATGGGGAATAGATTTGACTCCCGTGAAGACCTTGAAAAATCGGTGGACCGTTCAACTCTTTTTATAAGGGCATATCCAAAAAGCAATCTGGCAGACGACGCGCAGATCAGAAAGGCAAGGATAGTCGAGGGATGGGACAAAAAACAAGCATACCTGGAATACGAAAGAGTAAGTGAAGATTTCCCGCATGGCGATATGGTATATGCGGCTAACGAAAAATTAAAAGAGCTATCACCGTTTAAACCATCTAAACAAGAGAAAGCCCTGGCCAACAAAGAAAAAAATGACGGATTGGTAAAGATAAGGGAAATCAGACATTGGTCGACAGACACAAAAACTAGGGTGGTTATCCACCTCGATAAGGAAATGCCGTACAAATCATACCTCTTAAAGCCAGATCCAGATTTGGGCAAGCCGCCCAGGCTATTGGTTGACATCCTCGGCACAACGGTTGAAAAGGGTTTAGCCGTACGGCCAGTAGACAAAGGATTGCTTGAAGAGATAAAATTCGGCAGGAACGAGCCCGATAAAGTTAGGGTTGTTCTTTATATTAGGAGCTTCGAAGACTATCGCGTATTTGCATTAAGCAATCCCTTCAGGATAGTAATGGATATAGATGGTAGCGGGTCAAACAGAGACCAATTATTTGCTAAGGACGAAGACTCTAAAGACGATCAAACTGCAGCCTCCCTCCCCAGGGACGGTGGGGATATTTCAACTCTACGAGGAGCACTGGGTCTTAAGGTTAAAACAATTGTAATTGACCCTGGTCATGGAGGACACGATGCTGGAGCATTAGGGCCTACCGGTCTTAAGGAAAAGGATGTAAATTTAAAGATTGCAAAAGCGCTAAAATCGAAACTTGAACAGAATGGAAATAAGATAGGAATCACAAGGGTATTTCTTACTAGAAATGATGATCGCTTTATTCCATTAGAAGAGAGAACTGCAATCGCCAAGAAGCTAAATGCCGACCTCTTCGTTTCTATTCACTGCAATGCTGCACGAAATAAGAATGCATATGGAATTGAGACATATATTTTGAGCTTTACTAAGGATCCAGACGCGCTCTCTGTAGCTGCCAGAGAAAACGCAACAACAACAAGAGGCCTCAGTGACTTAAAGGATATTATTCAAAAATATATACTCAGTTCAAAGATCGAAGAGTCAAAAAGACTCGCAGATCATGTACAAACATCCGTAGTTTCAAATGTATCAAATAACTACAAACCAGTTAACAATAAAGGTGTGAAGAAAGCGCCTTTCATCGTTTTAATTGGCGCTGATATACCCAGCATCCTCGTAGAATCATCATTCATCACTAATCCGCGGGAAGAAAAGAGATTGAAAAGTCAGGGTTATGTTAACGAAATTGCTCAAGGAATATACTCTGGCATAAAGAGATACTCGACCGAGGTGGAAACCGCGTCTTTGATGAGATAAGTGATCTTCGGAAAGCTAAAATTGAGTTGACCGCTATAATTTCCCTTCAAACAAAAAAAGTGTATCTTCGCTCAATATTCGAAATATTGAGTCTCCGTGTTTAATCGGATCAGATTGGTTTTTTATAGCTCCAGAATCTAATCGACCGGATTGTTTTAGTGTGGAAAAACAGTAAAAATTTATTAACATATTTCTAAGAGAAAGGATAGGCTCAAAATAAGTGGAAATTTCTTTTTACAGACATACTTTATTCAGCAGAGGAGGAGATAGAATGGTAGTCGAGTATGCGAATTATCTCGCCGATAGGGGTCATCACGTTAGTTTATGGTACAATATCAACAATACGGTATTCGAAATAAATCCGCTCGTAAAACTGAGAAAGATCCCTCTTCCCACAAAACTCGGAACCATTATTCATTCTTTAGTGAAAAAATTTCATTCAGATGCAATAGTCGTCGATATTATTCCATTAGCATCATTGTTATCCATCAGAAACCGGTCCAGGCTGATCTACTTCGCGCAAGGATTTGATGAATCTTACCATACAAATCGTATTCAAAAGTCTCTGATAAGAATACTCTACTTCTTCAGTCTAAATCTTATGAAAGTAAAGGGAATCGCAGTGTCCAATCAGCTTGCGCATATGCTCAGGGAAAAATATAACGCACGAATAACAGTCGTTGAGAATGGAATAGATTTATTGAACTTCTATCATGACCCCGACGAGGAGTTGATAGGAAGTAAGGCTAACAGAAAGGCAGTACTCTTGTTATCACGAAGGGATCACGCAAAGGGGCTCGATATTGCGATGAACGTTATAAATAAAATCAGTGAGGAGTGGAAAGACAGAATAGAAATCTGGATATGCGGAGATGACTTAGATGAGCAAATTCTGAAGGTTAACGTTCGAAACTTCGGCTGGGTTGTACAAGACAGACTCAGAAAACTACTCAGCAGTGCCGATGTTCTTTTTTATCCCACAAGACATGAAGGATTCGGGCTGTTACCACTTGAAGCGATGGCTTGCGGCTGTCCAGTTATTACTACTGAAGCTGTTAGGTACTTAGCAGACGCGGAAAACGCTCTAATAGCAAAATTGGGCAATGAATTCAATATTAAAGAAAAGCTTGAAAGAATACTAACCGATCGGCAATTAACAGATGACTTAAGGAACAACGGCTTTATTACCGTGAAAAAATATGATCTTAGACATAGCACAATTAATTTTGAGGAGGCTATCAAGGAAATTATATCCTAAGATTCTGATTGATCTGGAGGCCCTTGAGAACCAGAGTAATCTAAATAGTCTATATGAGGTTCTCGTCGCAGATAACGGCCCTGAACAAGACATTCGCAATTGGCAACAAGAATGAAGCTCCCTGCAGCAAGCTGCAGGGTATCTAAATATAAAAGGAAGGTCTCTTCTGTCATTGTGAGGAGCCAAGTGACGAAGCAATCCAAAATATGAGATTGCTTCACTCCGTTCGCAAAGACAGGACAGAGGAAACCCTGTAGCAAGCTACAGGGAATTTGCTAGTTCAACCAAAATTGATTTTTGCTCGGGAAACTCGTCCTCGCTGTGTGTCAAGCGAAATATAAAGTATAATCATTGCTACGCGCGATGCACATTCTCGCACCGATATTGAATGGTCTTAGTGCACAAACCTGAAAGAGAAAGTTTGGAGAATGACATATTTCAAAAACTTGTATTTGGATCTTCAGACATTGAAACAGTTGTAATCTTAATGATGAGGGAGAAGGTATTTATGGAAAAGCAAAAAAGAATTTTGGTTACAGGTGCAGGAGGCTTTATTGGCCATCATCTCGTTCAATATTTAAGGCGAAAGGGTTATTGGGTTAGAGGGGTAGACATCAAATATCCAGAGTATGAGGATACCTTTGCAGACGAATTTGAGTTACTTGATTTAAGAATTTGGACTAACTGTTTGAGAGCGAATCGAGGTGTTGAACAGGTATACAATCTCGCTGCAAATATGGGGGGAATAGGTTTCATCGAAACTCATAAGGCTGAAATCGTGCATGACAATACTCTTATCAATATCCAAATGCTTGAAGCAGCAAGGTTAAACGGGGTGGAGAAGTTCTTGTTTACTTCTTCGGCTTGCATCTATCCTGGCTACAAGCAGAATCTGACCGATGTAAAACCATTAAAGGAAGCGGATGCCTATCCCGCAGACGCAGAAGACGGTTATGGATGGGAGAAGCTCTTTACCGAGAGGGCATGTCGCCACTACCATGATGACTATGGCTTAAAAACATATAGTGTTCGTTTTCACAATATATTTGGACCACAAGGATCTTACGACGGGGGGAGGGAAAAATCTCCAGCGGCTATATGTCGCAAGGTTGCCCTTGCAAAACAAGAGGATGAGATTGAAGTATGGGGAGACGGATTGCAAACTCGTTCCTACTGTTATATCGATGACTGTGTTGACGGCATTTACAGGTTAATGCAGTCAGAGCATCATGAGCCCATTAATCTTGGACAGGATAGAATGATTACGATTAATGAACTTGTAGATATTGTTGCAAATATAGCGGGCAAAAAGATACGAAAGCACTATGATTTGACAAAACCCCAAGGCGTAAGGGGAAGAAACAGCGATAACACCAGATTGCGAGAGGTTTTGAAATGGGAGTCTCGGATTTCGCTTGAGGAGGGCTTGAAGAAAACATATAACTGGATATATGAACAACTGGTAAAAACAGGCCGGATAACCCCAGGGACAGATAATACATATTCATCAGAGTATTTACGTTATGAGCATGGCTCTGTCAGAGATGACCAGGATTAAGGGGAGACGCTATGAGTATTTCGGTCATTGGTTTAGGCAAGCTTGGTCTATGTTCGGCGGCATGCTTTGCTTTAAAAGGTTTTGAAGTTATTGGAGTTGATATAAATAAGGATCTTGTAGATGCAATTAATAATGGCATAGCACCTTTTTATGAACCAAAGCTTCAAGAATTAATTACTTCCGTAAAGGAGAAACTAAAATCTACTCAGGATTACAAAGAGGCGATAACGAAATCGGACATAACCTTTATCATAATCCCTACCCCAAGCCGACAGGACGGCAATTTATCAGACGAGTACATAAAGGAGGTTCTTAAACATCTTTCACTAGCATTAAAAGAAGCCAATAAGCGATATCACCTTTTTGTGATTACCTCTACTGTTTCGCCTGGGACAGTGGACGGAAATATCATACCATTAATAGAATCAGTCTCTGGAAAGAGAATTAATCAAGATTTTGGCTTATGCTACAATCCCGAATTCATTGCACTGGGGAGTGTTATAAACGATTTCTTGAATCCAGATTTAGTACTAATTGGTGAAAGTGATAAAGTCGCAGGTGATAAACTTGAGAAGATTTATAAGATTGTATGTGAAAACAAACCTTACATCGCCAGAATGTCTTTGGTAAGCGCAGAGATTACAAAACTGAGCCTGAATTCCTATATAACCATGAAGATCAGCTTTGCTAACACACTTGCCAACATCTGCGAGGCGATCCCGGGTGCGAATATAGATGACGTAACGAGGGCTTTGGGAGCTGATAAGAGGGTTTCCCCATACTATCTTAAGGGTGGCCCAAGTTTTGGAGGTCCGTGCTTTCCGCGAGACAATAGGGCATTTGTAGCATTTGCAAAAAAATACGGTTCTGATGCTATGCTGATAAAAACCACCGATGCAGTAAATATGCGCCAGATAGGCCATATAGTTGATCGGGTCTTGAGTTGTCTTTCTGACAGCGACAACAAAGCTGTTTCCGTCCTTGGCCTAGCTTACAAGCCCAGCACTCCTATCATAGAAGAATCTCTCGGAGTAAGAATCATTCAAGAGCTCCTTAAGAAAACGGACAGTCGAATAGTAGCCTATGATCCGCTAGCGATGGATAATGCCAGGGCACATTTTGCGGAACAAATCCTTTATGCGTCTTCAGTTAAAGATTGCCTCTCATATTCACCGCTCTGTATAATAACAACTCAAGACGATGAATTCCGGTCAATAGATGACAGCTTTATTATTCATAATCCCACAACTATAATTGATTGCTGGAGACTAATTGACCCAAGTAGATTTGGGGGGAAGGTAAAATACATTGCGCTCGGGAGGGGTGAAACGTGAGCGTGTTAGAACAGGTTCGAGAGTATTGGGATCGTCGCCCATGCAACATTCAACACTCTCCCAAGCCTATTGGCACTCGTGAATATTTTGATGAGGTGGAGGCAAGGAAATATTTTGTTGAGCCTCACATACCTGGTTTTGCTCAATTTGAAAAATGGAGAGGCAAGAGAGTACTTGAGATAGGTTGTGGAATCGGAACCGATTCTATCAATTTCGCAAGAGCAGGTGCTGACCTTACAGTGGTTGAACTCTCTGAAAGGAGTTTTCAGATTTGTAAAAAGAGATTTGAGGTTTATGGGCTCAACGCAAACTTCTACTGCGGTAGTGCGGAGGAGTTGAGCTCGTTCGTGCCGGTCGTACCCTACGACCTGATTTATTCATTCGGCGTTATTCACCACACACCAAATCCAGAAAAGGTCATTGAGGAGATTAACAATTACTGTGGTCCAGAAACCGAGATAAGAATTATGCTTTATTCCAAGTGGAGTTGGAAGGTCTTTTGGATTATCACAACCTATGGCAAGGGAGCCTTCTGGCGTGCCGACACGCTTGTCAGCACATATTCAGAAGCCCAGACAAAATCCCCAGTGACATACTATTACTCCTTTAGTGAAATCCGCAACTTGTTGTCCGACTTTCAAATAATCGAAATGAAAAAAGAACACATTTTCCCCTATATAATTGAGAAGTATATCAATTACGAGTACAAATGGTTGTGGTATTTTCGCTGGATGCCAAGGCCCTTATTTCGCTTGCTGGAAAGAAACCTTGGATGGCACACTTTGATAGTCGCAAGACCAAAGTGAGATGACTGGGAAATGAAAAACAACCTTAACATACGAGGTAGCTTGCTGTTTCGGAATACAATCCTGAACTTCATAGGGCAGCTTGTGCCTCTGGTGATTGCAGTTTTTACCATTCCCTACGTTATTCATGGCCTGGGAGTGGAGCGCTTTGGAGTTCTATCCTTAGCATGGGTTATCCTCGGATATTTCAGCATATTTGATTTAGGGCTGGGGCGAGCTACTACAAAATTCGTAGCAGAGGAGCTGGGAAAGGATCAGATTGATCGAATTCCTAAAATAGTCTGGACCTCATTAATCATTCAAACGGTCATTGGCGCGCTTGGCGGTCTAGTCCTGGCACTAGCAACACCAGTCCTTGCGGAGAAGATATTGCGGATACCACCTCACCTGGTAAATGAGACGAAACTTATATTCTACATCTTGAGCTTATCTGTGCCACTTGTAATTTGTTCCAGAAATCTGGTGGGAGTACTGGAGGCAAGTCAACGATTTGATCTGATCAATGCAATCCAAATCCCTTCAAGCTCGCTCGGTCTGCTAATCCCCGCAATTGGCATTAGCATTGGACTCACGCTCCCCAGCATCATCGTTTTTTTGGCAGTATCCTGGGTGCTTAGCACGCTAGTTTATTTTTTACTTTGTCTTAAGGTTTTCCCTCCATTAAGAGAGGGGATTACTTTAGATCCCAAGTTGTTTCGCCCTCTTTTCACCTTTGGGGGCTGGGTTACTCTTTCCAATGTGCTTATTCCAATCCTTCTTTATCTTGACCGCTTCATTATCGGAGCAGTTATCTCGATAGCAGCAATCTCTTACTACACGGCTCCATACCAAATAGTTTCACAACTTATAATTGTTCCAGGTGTATTGGCTGTTACACTGTTCCCAGCCTTCAGCGGGTTATCAGGCGTTAGAAGCAAAGACCTGGAAAGACTTTATGCCCGAAGCCTGAAGTACATAATTCTGATTATGGGCCCGATTGCAATAATAGCGATTCTGTTCTCAAGGGATGTCCTCCAAGTTTGGCTTGGCGTGGAATTTGCGGCAAATAGCACAAGTGTCTTCCAAATCCTTGCCCTTGGGATGTTTCTCAATGCCCTGGCACAAATGCCCGCTAACTTACTCGATGGGGTCGGACGCCCTGATATTAGGGCCAAGGTTTTTCTGTCCTATGTCGTCCCATACATAGGATTGCTGTGGCTACTGATTAGTAAACTCGGAATAGAAGGGGCGGCGTTAGCCTGGACGTTGCGAGCAGGACTCGAATTAATATTGTTTTTCGAAATCTCACGCCGGTTGACGCATATAAGCTCCGGTGTATTTGTGAAAAACGGACTCCTCAGAGGAGTGATGGCATTTGGGGGGTTTTGCATGATTGTCATCCTGGGATATGTTTTGGCAAAGGGTATCTTGATTCAAAGCCTCTCAATTCTTGTCGGTTTGATCGTCTTTGCCTTTATCGCTTGGAAATACGCGATCGACGACGAAGAGAAACGATTATTCCTCCCGATTCTTAGATTTAAGGTGTAACGCTGGGTCTGGATGTAACCGCGTTTAATGGACGACCAGAAAATGTGGCTGAGGCAGGAAAACCGAATCCCCGCTAGGATGGAATTCTGCGAATTTACAAAGAAACCTTGAGAAACGGTATTTCGTTCAACTTATGATGGTCATATAGCTACAAGGTCAACACAGTACTAGTGCACTAAATTAAGGGTAACAACATTTCATGTTAATACTAGGCGGTTTTTCTATCCAACGTTTACTTAATCGCTTGATCAAATTCTTTCCGTCAGCTTTAATACTTAATGCATGCACTTACATGGCGAAACCTCGTCCTCTTCATCTTCTGCCTAGCTGGTACCTTGGCGCTGGTCAATCAACCTTCCGCGCCTCAACTCTAATTCGGGAAGCGTTATGGACAGGTTTTTCAGATAAATGTTTGAATCAGACCTTCACCCAACCATGGCACGATGGAATCGAGATACTTGCCCATCCCAAGGTCGAGACTTGCCAGTATTTATTTGTTACAGGCTATTATGAGCCAAATGAGTTCTACTTATTGAAAACTATGCTTAAGCCTGGAATGGTGTTTATAGACATAGGTGCTAACATAGGTTTATATACGCTATTTGCCTCCAAGTTAGTTGAGAACAATGGGATCGTCGTTGCTATCGAGCCGTCTGAGCGAGAAATGGAGCGATTGAGGGCAAACGTTGAATTGAATAAGGGCCAAGTTATTAGACTGAGACAAACGGCTATTTCTAACAGTTCCCAGGAGCGAGAACTACTGATAGCAGATGAAGAGCATTCAGGCCAGAATACTTTTGGGGCATTTGCATACGCAGGTGTGCAAAATCAGGGCAAACAGGTGGTAGTTACCGATACGTTAGACAATTTAGTTCAAACAGAGTCACTAGGCAGGGTAGATGTGATAAAAATAGATGTAGAAGGACATGAATTGTTTGTCCTTCAAGGGGCGAAAAAAACTCTCGCTAATTTTTGTCCAATATTGCTGGTGGAGATTTCCGATAGTGCTCTCGTCCAGCAAGGCTGCAGCAGCTCACAGGTATTAGATTTCCTACACCAATTGCGATACAGGATATATTTATTCAGTAAACAAACCGGCCTTCCAGTACCACTAGATAACAGGATTGAAAATATTAATTCAGAGAACATACTGGCAATTCATTCATCGTCTGAGGTGAGCATCGATGGAATTGCTTAAACCGCCCTTGGTTTCGGTTGTTGTGCCGTGCTTGAATAGAGCACACTTCTTGGTCCCAACAGTTGAGAGTATTTTACAACAAGACTATCCAAAGATTGAGTGTATCGTGGTGGACGGTGGTTCCAATGATGGTACCCTCGAAATCCTGAACAGCTATGGAAATAAAATCAAGTGGATTTCGGAGCCCGATAATGGCCATGCCGATGCGATTAATAAAGGATGGAAGATGAGCAAAGGGGAAATTCTCGCCTGGCTAAATGCGGACGATTGTTATGTTATACCAGATGCTGTTAGAAAAGTAGGAGATTACTTACAAAACAACCCAGGGGTTGATGTTGCTTACGGTGACTGTGCATTGATTAATGAACATGGGAAAATCGTTTCTGACATTATTAAATCTCGTAAATGGGACTTGGCGTATGCAGTTAAATACTGCGATTTTATCATCCCGCAACCTGCCAGTTTTATGAGACGATCTATATTAGAAAAGGTAAATTGGCTTGATCCTGAATTTCATTACGGAAAAGACCATGAGCTCTGGCTTCGAATTGGATTGGTTGGAAATATCCAATACATTCCTATTCACGTGGCTTACGTACGTAACTGCCTTGGCCTGAGCCAGCACGGAATACCCGTCTCAGATGCCAAAGTGAATTTAACGAAAAAATTCTTCACTTTTACAGACCTGCCAATGCCTCTAGGTTCAAAAACATTTCGACGCCGTGCACTCAGCAACGCCTATCTGGTAGGAAGCTCATACGCATGGGACGGGGGTAGATGTAAAAAAAGAATGATTGTGTATGTTTTACGTTCCATTCTTACTGATTTCTTCAATCTGCCATATATAGTATCGAGATTGACTTCATATCTTTTTCGATCAATTCAGTCATCCCTTTACCCTATAATTACAAAACGAACCTAAAACGTACTTTGACATTTATGAAAAGGTAAATGACGATTTTTTGGGAATTGTTTCAAGAGTTAGGTAATTTCCTAACACCGATTTACAAGAAACTCAGCGAGCCGCCCATACCTAATCTTATGGGTGACCGGGATGTAGAGCATTCATGGATTACAGCGAATATGCCAGAGGGACCCGGTCTGGCATTGGATTTCGGGTGCGGCCCGTTCTCGCTTGGGCTCGTAGCAGCGAGAAAGGGGTTTAGTGTTACTGCCATAGACCTCGAACCCGTTATTTGGTATTATGTGCATCCTTCTTTAAGCTTTCTTCAAGGCGATATTCTCAAGTTAACTCTTCCGTCCGACCAGTATGACCTAATTATCAACTGCTCTTCGATAGAGCATGTCGGTCTAGCAGGACGTTATGGAGTGACTGAATCTCGTCCAGACGGGGATATTGAGGCCATGGCTATGCTTAAAACCCTTTTGAAGCCAGGCAAGTTTATGCTTTTAACCATTCCAGTTGGACGTGACCAGTTATTTAAGCCATTACATCGTGTTTATGGTCAGGATCGCTTGCCAAAATTGTTAAAAGGCTGGGAAATCGTCAAAAAAGAGTGCTGGATAAAGGATAAGCTAAATTGCTGGAATTGTGTGGAAGAATCGGTAGCGCTTGCTACTGAACCAGTGAAACATCGTTACGGACTTGGGCTTTTCGTTCTAAGGCGACCGGAGAGTAACGATAATCATAATCACAAATAGGGATAGAAGAAATTATGATAACCATATTTTCGTGTCCAAAACCTTTTCGCGGCGATATTAACATTATCCAGCGCAATGCTATTAGAAGCTGGACCCTGCTTGATCCGACGCCGGAGATTATCGTAATCGGTAATGAAGAGGGTACAGTAGAGGTCTCAGAAGAATTCGGCCTATGCAACATTAGTGAAGTAGAGCGGAATGAATACGGCACACCACTTGTCAATTCAATTTTTGCCCAGGCTGAAAGAGTGGCTAGGTATCCGCTTATGTGCTATGTAAATAGTGATATCATTTTTATGAGTGATTTTATCCCCGCAGTCAAAATGGCTTCCAAAGAAATGCCCGGCTCTCTACTGGTGGGTCGGAGACTGAATGTAGATTTGAGTCAACCGCTGGACTTTTCAAAGAGTTGGGAGGAGTTCTTGATATACCTTGTGGCCAAACAAGCAAGAGCACATAACCACACCGCTATGGACTATTTTGTTTTCTCCAAAGGCCTATGGGATAAAATCCCACCCTTTGCCCTTGGGCGTAGAATGTGGGACAACTGGCTAGTGTACGGAATTCGCTCGAAAAATATTCCAGTGGTAGATATGTCTGAAATGATTAAAGTAGTTCACCAAGATCATGATTATGATCACTATCCTGGGGGTATAAAAGCCTTATGGGAAAGTGCGGAAGCCAGGAAAAACATTGAACTCGCTGGAGGATATGGACACGCGTACAGTTTACGAGATACTAATTTCAGGTTAACAAAAAGGGGGGTAAAACGGAACATTTTCATTCCCATTGTTTCATTTTACTATAAGATGATTTATCAATATATCGTATCTTAATATGATATTAACAATCATCAAAAGAGCTGCGATTTTTCTGGAAATCTGACGTGGATCACTTGATAAAGCTTTTAAAAAAACAATAACTCATTCGCATAGTTGACAGCCTTTCGATTCAAGAAGTCGGAAAATATCCAAATGAAAAGCTTAACCGCTAAAAACAGAGCGGTAATACTAGCATCGGGAAGTGGAAGCAGAATAAATAGGGATATCCCCAAACAATTTTTAGAATTATCAGGGTCTCCCTTGATAATTCACACATTGAAACCATTTGAAAAAAACAGCAATATTGACGAAGTAATAGTCGTCACACTCTCAGAGTACATAGACAAAACATGGGAATTTGTTAATCGCTGCCGCTTAACTAAAGTCAAGAAAATTATCCGGGGAGGGAAAACGAGACAAGAATCATCCAAGAATGGGATAGATGCATGTGGAGATGACACTACGTTCGTCCTGATACACGATTCGGTGAGACCCTTTATTACCAACAATTTGTTGAATAGACTACTTAAAGCTCTAAACCAACATCATGCTGTCATCCCTGTAATCCCTTCGACGGACACCATAATAGAAACCGATCGGAAAGGGTTTATTAGCAACGTACCGAACAGGTCAAAGCTATGGCGGGTTCAAACCCCTCAAGCCTTCAGCTATGAATTAATCAAAAAGGCTCATGCGAAGGCCTTAGAGGATGGGATAAAAAACTCTACCGACGATTCATCTCTTATATTAAGAATTGGACAGCCTGTATATACAATTAAAGGAGACGAAAAAAACATTAAAATCACCTATCCGACCGACTTCGAAATCGCGGGAAAGCTATTTTGATTTTAATGAATTACGCCGTTAGCAAGCTAAAAGCAATTCAGGAGTAACGGTAATCGACGACTTGCGATTCTCAGAAATTCAATTATGCATGATTAAATCATACAGTTGCTAATATATTTCCCCACTTATCGACCTCGCACCTAAATTGACGAGGAATAAACAGCGTTGATGTATTCTCAAAAACCAACGCCGGTCCCTTAAAAGTAAACCCTCCATAGAAATCGTCTCTGACGTATGACTTGACATCAAGCCTCATGCTATTAAAAAACAACTTAGTCCTATCAAACGTTATTTTTCTTTGTGGGTTGTCTAACACCGGAAGTTTAATCCTTCCTTCTGACCTTAACACAGCCCTCAGCCTGAGTGTGACAATCTCGATCTCGTCATGCGATTTTTCATATCCATATTTTTTCTTATGTGTTCGATGAAACGCCTTTCTAAAACCATCGCTGAAAGGTATTGTTATTTCATGAGATTGCCTTTTATATCTGGCATCGATAAAACGGTCGAATCTCAAGTCTCCAGAAGGAAAATCATCCCTAGCCTTTTTGTCTAATGCCATAAACCCCTTTTCTATCGAATCTAGATCGATTTCCTTTCCGCTCAGGAATATTGTTTGGCTATAATCCTTGAAGGATTCGGCCATGAGCATTCCAAGGGCAGAAAATACGCCGGGATCTTTCGGAAATATTACCTCTTTTATTCCCAATCCAACTGCGAGTTCGCACGCGTGAAGTCCACCGGCACCGCCGAATGAGAAAAGTGCAAAATCCCTGGGATCATAACCTCTCCCGATGGAGGCTACCCTGAGCGCTCTTTCCATATTGGAGTTCGAAACCTTTATAATGCCATCCGCCAGCCTTAAAAGAGACGTATTAAGCCTAATTGCAAGTCTCCTGAGAGCCGATCTTGATTTCTCAGGAAAAATTTTCATCTGTCCTCCCAGAAACCATCTGGGGTTAATCCTGCCCAGAAGAACATTTGCATCCGTGACCGTCGGAAAACTTCCTTTCCCATAACAGGCAGGCCCAGGATCAGCACCCGCACTCTCGGGACCCACCTTCAAGACGCCCCCAGAATCAACATAGGCGATCGACCCTCCACCCGCACCAATTGTTATAACGTCAAGCATTGGCATCGTAATAGGAATCCCATCTATCTTGTTTTCTGTTGTGAACATGAGAGAACCGTCGCAGAGCGCGATGTCTGTAGATGTTCCACCCATATCATAAGTTATAACCCTCTTATAACCAATCAACTCCGAAACTTTGTATCCTCCGACAACTCCTCCGGCAGGACCTGAGTATATAATCCTTACCGGCTCCTCCCCCGCTTGCTTTGGAGATGTAACTCCACCACTCGATTGCATAACAAGCACACGAGATTCAGGCAGATTATCAGCTAACGATTTCATGTACGCCTTTACCTTGGGCTGAAGGTAGGAATTAGCGACTATCGTTGATGTCCTTTCATATTCCCTGAACTCCGGAAGTATCCTGAATGAAGTAGAAATGGGTATACCTAAAGAACTGAGAATCTTTTCCGCATCGATTTCATTTTTGGCATTCTTGTATGAGTGAAGAAATGAGATCGCAATGCATTCGACCTCAAACTTTTTAAGTCTGTAACTGAGTTTTTTAACCTCATCTATTTCCAGCCTCTTTAATATTCGTCCCTCGTAATCCACCCGCTCACTTACTCCGAACCTCAGCGCTCTCGACACAAGCGGCTCGCGGGGCTCCCAGAAGAGATTATATAATTCCCCCCTATTCTGTCTTCCAATTTCAACCACATCTTCAAACCCCTTTGTAGTTACGAGCGCTACTTTTGCACCTTTTCGCTCTAACAGTGCATTTGTTCCTACAGTCGTTCCATGAATAATTTCCGTTTTATTGAATTCCTTCCCAAGAATCTCAGCCAGCCCCTGGATGATAGCCTGAGAAGGGTCATAGGGGGTTGAGGATATCTTATGCGTGAACAGTTCTTTTCCATCGAAAAAAACAAAATCCGTGAAAGTCCCGCCCGTATCTATTCCAACCTTAATCATTGACAAACCCTAACTTTGATTCTAATGAATCCCAACCTATATGGAAAATAAAACTCCAGCTAGCACGCTATAAGGTATCACTACATGACCACTCTCTCATGTCATTGCTGTAGATGTTACACAATTCGGGGACAGTATCTTGATTTTAAATGGGCATTCAAAAAATTGCCAAAATCAATTCCGGAAGCGTTAAAAAAAGTGACAATCATTAGTGTCATCTCGAAGGAATACTTCGACTTCGCTCAGTACAGGCGCCGTGACTGAGAGAACTAATTAATTATAGCAATAGATATCTCGCATTCGCTCGATACGCAAGCGTTTTTTGTCAGCCCTTGATTTTTGTTTCTTTGTATCAAGACAAAGAAAAAATAGAAGGAGGTGGCGTATTGCCGCTACAATGGCACGCTATTAGCTTTAGATAATTGCAGAGTCTGTTGAATAATTACGTCAGAAACACGTATTGACATCGAGGGATGCCGAATATAGATACATCCAAGCCCCTGTTTTTTCATTTGCAAATATCAAAATAATAAACCCCATCCCTAACATCTACAACTTCCACTCGAGCCCCTATCTCGAGATTTTCTGAATTTGAGTTAACTAATAAACGACCCATTAACTTAAAATCTTCCTGAAACTCAACAACGGCAACTGTATAAGGCGCCTCATCCTCGAGACTTGAGAGTGGAACATAAACTTTGGAGTAAGTATATAGAGTTCCTCTACCGGGAATCTCTA
>JBAUII010000060.1:0-47801 GCA_049682815.1 Thermodesulfobacteriota bacterium
AAAAGCCTTTCCCTGACCCTGTTGCAGTCATAGCCCTCCTCTGCCAGTACCAAAGACACAAGATCATCCTGAGACTCCCAAAGCTTCATGATAAATTCATCTATAGCTTCTTCGATGAATAACCTTCGCTCAATACCCTCAATGATTGAAAAGCTGGGTGGCAGCAAAGACTCAAATGGATTTTCCTTTAGGATCCTTGCGGCGAAACCATGAATAGTACTTATGGGGGCATTTGGAAGTCTTTTTATCGCTTCCATGTTTATGTTGTTGGTCTCACCATATATTTCAATATATGAATTAATTATGTCTCTTATCCTCTGCCTCATCTCCGAGGCCGCATTTTCCGTAAAAGTGATAGCAACAATTCCATCGACTCTTGCCCTATCCTCTTCAAGAATTTTAAGGTACCTAGCAACAAGGGCTCTGGTCTTTCCTGATCCCGCTCCGGCTTCAACAACGATGTCTCTGCTAAGGTCGAGGGCCACGCTTTGCTCATCGTTCAAATTCATAAACTCTTCAATTCTGTTCTTCATAACTGACTCTTTCGCCACGAATTAACCCGAATAGGCACGAATCCGAATTTTAATTTTTTTAAATAAAAAAATGAGTTGCGCTGATTTACGTAAATTATTCGTCAGCATTCCAAAATCAGAGTACCAGTCTCTCATATTGAAGTTTCTTTTTTCCAAAATTTAGTATAATTGCCAAACGTAGTTCAGTTGCCCTCAAATAGTTCAATGCTTGAGCCCGATGTACATCACTAATATAATCCCATGCCTTGATTTCTAATATAATCCTCTCATCGACTAGAATATCAGCTACATATTCCCCCCACAATCTCATTCTCAAAATGAACTTTGACCGGATGTTGTTGTCTAGCATCGATACCTTCTCTTCTCAGCAAGACCAGTAGCGCGTTCTCATAGACCTTTTCCAAAAATCCATATCCAAGTCTGCTATGTACGTCCATTGCCAATCCAGTAATCTTGTAAGATAAGTCCTTATGAACAATTTCCATTGTATCCAAATTCAAATCGATATGTTCGTTAATAATTATGCAACCCATTTGTCTAATCTGGTCAAACCTCCAATGATAAAGCCGACTCGCGGCTAAATTATCGCGATCTGCCATTAACGGTCACGAACGCACACGGTGCCATTTTTTTATATTTTCATAGAAAAAATCATCTTATTCGTGGACATCTGTGTAAATTCGTGGCTAGAAGCTATAATCGCCTAAACACCCCCCCCTGAGCCCTGCAGAGGTCGGAGTACTCACACCACCCGCAGGGACCCCTATCGTCCTTTCTCAATTCGACCTCCATTTTCTCAAAGCCCAACCCCTTTTCGTCGATAACCGGAGGGAAGAACCCTTTTCTCATGAGGCTTACGTAAATCCGAACCTGCCTTTCAGCATAGGAAAGTTGATCTTCCAGACTCTTTTTTCCATTCTCCTGAAAACCTATCTCACTATCCGGCCTTTCCAGAAATCTGAAAAAGCCCCCAACCGGTTTTTCGCCGAGTTTACTGAATGCATAGAGATAAAGGGGAAGCTGGAGGTTTCGAAAATCAAGAAATTTTCTCACCGATGACGGTCTCAATTTATAGTCTATAATAAGCAGTCCCCGATCTCCGACATCAATTCTGTCGACTATCCCCGATAATTTTATATCGTCTATTTCGAAATCTACCCCTTTTTCGAATCTCGCTGGGAAAAAACCCGACTGGTTCCATTCTTTTATACGAATCAGTTCATACTGAATAAATTGAGGTAAAACTTGTTCGGTTATTCTTTTTATAGTTAGCGCCCTTCTACCTTCAGAAAGCCAACTGAACTCTTTATTAAAATCCCTCTCTTTTAAAAGCGCCTGTAGAGCTTCACTAATCTCTTCATAGCTTTTTTCCCTTACGTCGACCCTGCCCTCATTTTCTTTACTTAACCCAAGAAACAATTCTCTCAAGATCCTATGATAAAAAAGGCCTAAGTCTAGAGCATTGACATCATCTTCGATTTCATCTGCCTTTTTTAAATTAAGAATATTGCTGGCAAAAAATCTGAACGGGCATTGGCCATAAGTTTCCAGTTTTGTCGGGGAGAATTCATTTAAGTCAGGAAGTAGTTCTGCATTTTCAATCTTCCCTTCAAATTCTGAATAAACACCATTGATCACCAGCCTCCTAGCTTCGGCGTTTATGCCTCTCAAAACGTATTTTATGCTTTCAGGTAAATTATCAGAGTAGTTCTGGAACTCAAAATTATGCTTGCTATATAAGTAAAAAAGATGCTCAGCTAAATTAGATTTGGTATAAACATTCTTGTACGATTTGAATTTATCTTCGAGGAGATGCTTTTTGGCCTTTGTCCCCATTTTCGTCTCGAGCTGATACACGAGATAAGAAGGAAGGTTCGATCGATCTTTCTCATCACTGTAGGAGTAAGAGATATAGAGTTTTTTCCCAGTAGATGATTTGATCAAATTGAATAACAAATCTTCTGATTCATAATGATAGAACTCCTCATAAAGAGAACGATTTCCCATGTAAT
This sequence comes from Thermodesulfobacteriota bacterium, assembly GCA_049682815.1. Taxonomy (GTDB): domain Bacteria; phylum Desulfobacterota_D; class UBA1144; order Nemesobacterales; family CSP1-2; genus DASWID01. The sequence continues at coordinate 2,546 of JBAUII010000060.1, forward strand.
CATTTATATGAGCCCTTTCGTCATTTTTAAGAATTGGATCCCTTATAAACGGCAGCGGGAAACTTCTCTCCGCAACATCTAAAACGAATAATATCTGAAATGTAGTACCTCTTGTCTCTAACGCATTCAGTATTTGCACTCTCTCTGCACTTTCGGCACTAGAATGTGAAAACTTCTCCTCAATCCAAAGCTCCTGCAAAAGATCTATAAATTCGTTTAACGCCCCGACCTTCATGGCCTTAAATCTAAATTTCGAAAGATAGCGAAGCTCCTTAGTAAAACTATGAAAACGCGACCAGCTATTAAATAGAGAGTCTTTATTATCGGGAGATCCGCGTAGGGACTCATAAACAAGGAGCTCATCCATTACATTCGCCAAGTCCTCCGTCAATACTCCCACATCGAGGGAATTAAGCTTGCGGCTGATTATAGATATTAAATTTTTAACTCTCTCGACAATCCCAAAATCCTCATTTTCAGAAACTTCGCTTAGCAGCTCATCCCAAGCTTTTGCCCCTCTTATTGTTCTTTTTTTGCTTGATTTGAAATCAATATGACACACGAAGTCATAAATCTGTTGATGCTTAAAATAAGCCCCCAAAAAGGGATTCCTGATCAGATTCAAAAAATGTTTTTTCTCAAAACCGGAGGATTTCACACGAAGTAGCGTCAGGGTAAATTGACCTAAGGCCGATGCGCCCAATCTCGCCGAGGTAGAGATAGAATAGGGAATACCGAGTCTATCTAATTCGCCCGCGTACAGACCCTCTTTATTCACCATAGTTCTTGATACAATTCCTATCTCACCTGGCCTATATCCTCCCTTGAGAAGCAAGCCCTTAATCTCCGTTGCACAAAATTCCAACTCATCTCGAAGCGATGGAAAAGAATGAATCTCTATTTCACATCCGTTCCGGCTTGTCTTAACCATTCTTTCAATTTCAATGCCGCCAAGCCAATTCTCAAATTTTCCGGTCACTACCGATTTGAATTTCGCTACCTCGTCAAGAGAGGGAATATATATAACTAGATCGAATCCAGCCTTGTCTATGGCTACTAAAACCTCTAGCTGAGATGGAGTAAAATCATAAAACCCGAAAACAACGATTTTCTTTGCACCTGGAAGAATAAGCGACAATCTGCCCTTGAGAGTGGATTCTGAAAGAAGCTTTAGTTTGTCTATATCATCTATAAGAATTTCCCGTTCCAGTCTGTCTTGATAACTCTTGAAAATTTGCGCCAGGTCCTTTAGCTTGTCCTTTAGATCACCCTCAGCCTCCTTTTCGCTAATATCTACCAAATCCTGCGGAGTAATCTTCGCATGCTTTAACTCCGCGATAATTTTTAACAGAGATTCGGAAAACCCCTTTACAAGAAACTTGTCTTTAAAATAAGAGAATCTTGCATTCAGCTCATCTACAATCTCCTCCATCATAAAGAGCCTTCCCATCCTGGAGATTACATTGCGACGTTCACTAGAATTCAAGTTAGAAATAAATGACAGCTTCCCAAAGGTGAGCAGTCTATCTCCCCAAAGACCATTTCCTTTAAGAAAAAGGTTCTCCGCCTGAACTATAGCGGGTATATCCGGAAGTAAAAAATATGTGGACTGATCATCTAGGTTTAAATTCTCTTTTTCAACGACGCCCTCAAAACTTTCACCGCTCTCTGTTTGAACGATTCTCAATTGCTTGAACTCCTACAATTTAATTGATCAATCATCAAAGCTTTAAGTTGAAGTACTAAGTTTTTCAATTTATTCATTATATCTGTATATTTATAACGGGAGGAAACCAGCGTGGCTGATTTTTTGGAAAAGTTAAAGCAAGGCTTAGATAGAAGCATTACCACTGTCGGTGTAAAGTCAAAGGAGTTGATTGAGACCCAAAAGGTTAAGGGACAAATTAGGAGTATTGAACAAAAGAAGAAAAAGGCTTTCGAGGAACTCGGAGAGATCATATATTCACGGTACCGGACGCAGACAAGGTACGGAATTAAAACTTCATCACAAATTGCTCTGCACGGAATGGAACTGGGTGAATGGGAATTCGCACTCTTCGAAGTGTTAAAAAATCTCTGTGAGGGGAATATAAAAACTGATTTTTTCGATGAAACAAATACAGATTTTAGAATCTCTGCCTCTTCGATACTTAAAAAAGTTAAAGAAATCTTGCCTAAAATTGATAAGCCGCAGCCTTCACAATTGCTGGGCAGAATCCTCACAAGATTCGACCTCCACGACGATAAAATAGCAAAAAGAATAAAAGGAAAACTTGAGACCATTTATGCCTTTAATAAGAAACGAGTCCCTTCGATCATTGGAGATGTTACAAATGGACAACGATTCAATGAACAAGCAATTGATACGAAGTGCAAAGAAATATACGAACTAGATGAACGATTAACCGAAAAAGAAATGCAATTAAACATGATACACGAAATAGCATCAAAAGAGCTCGAAACGTAATATATGATCAATTTGAATATCTAAAGTAGTTTTCTCTAATTCTCCCCTCAATGGAAATGATTTAATAGTTCCTATTTCTTCGATGTCCTTTGTCCTGAACCTGTCTTGAGCCCTGGGTCTTGAGCGATGTTGAAAGGTCGAGGGGTCGAAAGGTTACGTAGAAGAATAGTTACTCTGTATCAAGACAATGTAAATATTGTAAAATTTATATTGAGTCTAGAATAAATCCTTATATTTTCTCGCCCCTAAATATCTAACATCTTCAATTCCGAGGAGAATTCGCCGGTTAAAAACCCAATTCAAAACCAATTCTCACGTTCAATCTAAAGGTATCCTATTACGATCTACATTATCCGAAGACACGAGTTCTCCCTTCACAGTGAATAGATAACTTTCATCATAGCTCCTACAAAATATATAGTCTGTTATTCTCCCAAACATATCATCGTATCCACTGGTCTCGCGCTGGTGGTCAATGATGATTCTATGGATTCTCTCTACCTGATCATCCAATCCCGTTTCGTTTATGTCTTTGGGTAGATCTATCATCTTCCAGTGTTCAAGACCTATATGATCAACCAGTGCTCTATTTTTCGGCCTCGAATAAATATGATTTATCCACAAATATGGACGAAATGTTTTTCTAAGATACTCTTCGCGTCGCCTTCGTGAAACTTCATTCTGTGTCTCTACCTCTCTCGCCGTTTGCTCTAAAGCCTCTTTAACACGCTTCGGCAGGAGGTTCAATGTTTTTGGCAATCTCTTCCGTATCTTCTCGTGACACCTCCCTGTCCGAAATAGATTTTCGAGGCGGTTGTAACCCTCAATAAGATCATCCTCAAACCCAAGTCCCCTTACCATAGCCCTTTTTCTGCTTCGGTCCTCGCCGATGACCTGATTTATCAATCTTGATATTTCATACATATCGCACCTCCAAACTTGATTAGATTTGTAAACAATTTTGACTCGTTGAATGGACATATTCTGTCCATTATTGAGTATAATTTTCTAAAACATAAAAGAATGAGGAGTGGACCTAATTGATAGAAATTCCTGAGCCCATAGGCAAATATGATCGTTTTTATTACCTCATCGAATGCCTTTCAAATCATAGGACTGGTGCTACCGTCGAGGAGATTGCGGCGGCGGTGATGAAAAGCCAAAAAACCGTAAGGCGCGATCTAAAGGCAATGGAGGGTAATATCTTCGATATCGACGTAATTAAACAGAGGGGAGAAGACAAAAAATACAGATATAGAATAGAAAAGCACGCAACCAAATTTAGACCCCTGCTGCTCAGCCCATATGAGGTGCTCTCACTCTACTTTATCCGTGGTTTTGCACATTTCAAAGATATACCATTTATGCACCTGCACCTGGGCGAGGTATTTAACAAAATAGATGTTTCAGCCGAGGAGGCGCAAAAGCGAACGGGGAATGAATTCTTCAAGAGGATTTCAAGTCTTTTCATATTGCCGCGCGAACTTGGGGGAAAGGTCTACAGCGAAAAGGATCAGTTGAAATCGATCGAAAAGATTATCGAAGCAGCAATCAACAATCAGGCATGCGAATTTTATTACGGGAAAGGCAGCCTTGAAAAAAGGTATAAAATATTCCCACTTCATTTCTTTAATTACAGAGACGCAATGTATATTTTATGCAAAAACATAACAAACAATGAGAACAAAATTATCACGATGGCACTGCACAGGATAAAGGATGTGCATGTTCTTGATGAATTCTTCGAATACCCTTCGGACTTTGATGTAAACAGCTTTTTCAGTAGTAGCTTGTTCAATTTCGAGGGTGAGAAACATAAAATAAAGCTGAAATTCTCCCCCGAAATCAAAGACTATATCCTAGAAAGGGAATGGTATCCCAACCAGAAGGAAGAATTGCTTAAAGATGGAAGCGTAATCTTAAACTTTGAAAATGAAATCAATCTCATCCTCATCGGCTGGATAAGGGGATTCGGATCAAATGTGATGGTTTTGCATCCTCCAGAGCTTAAGCGGGAAATAGTCAAGGATATAAAACAGAATCTTCTCCAATATGAAAGTAAAGACCCTTAGGACAAATGTGTATTATTGCCTTGACGAACACTGCATCACCTATACTGGCCTTCGTCCTCGGGAGTAAAGCATAATTGGAGGAGATGTTTTATTTGATTCGTTTGATCAATCGGTGAAAAACCATATAATCAGAATGGGCAGCATGATTTTATGATCGAAAAGAACCCTTCATTGGACGAAGCTGATAGGTGGATCGAATTACTTCAACTCGGCAGACATCCCGAGGGCGGATACTACAGAGAAACCTACCGATCCGAGGAAACAATAGATAAGGAACACTTACCTAAACGCTTCAGTGGTAGCCGCAGCGTCTCCACCGCAATTTACTTCTTATTGAAAGGCGATGATTTCTCGGCGTTCCACCACATCAAGCAGGACGAATTATTTCATTTTTACGATGGTTCGTCCCTATCGATTCATGTCATTGATAGTTCTGGAAATTACCTCAAAATAAAGCTAGGTAGAAATATGAAAAATGGTGAAGTGCCACAGGCAACGGTAAAAGCGGGTTGGATTTTCGGAGCGTCCGTTGATGATTCAAATTCTTATTCTCTAGTAGGAACAACGGTGGCTCCAGGATTTGATTTTGCCGATTTTGAGTTACTTAGTAGAGATCAACTAATTGACCTATATCCCCAGCACAAGAATATTATTGAAAGACTTACTCGTTAAGGATTCAATTCATACTAAATAGATCTTTACCCTTGTTGATTAATAGTGACAAGTTTTTTCTGTCATTAGTAAAAACATTACTCAATTTTAGTCATTTGAATAGCATTGATAGCGAATCCCTAGACCTATCTCCAGGGTCGCCGTCAAAAGTCCCCAGGGATGACAAACTAGATGTCATTCCCGCGGATCGTAAGCGGGAATCCAGGCTTGCTACCATTGCGTCTTTGTGACGAGTTTTATCTCGAAGTGCTCGCAGCTAAATTAAAAACCACTTGGCGAATCCGATCATAAAACTCAGCAAAAGCAGATTACTCTTTCCTTACGATCTTATTCATTAAACCAGTTTCGTATGGAACGTTTATCTCACGATCCATCGTTTTGGACGTTTGATTACTAAAATTATTAAAGATTTTTAAAAAACAATGTAGACAAGGCGTTATAATAATGAAAGAATTATTCGTTAATTATATATCACTCTGAAAGAAAAGAGACAAATGAAAGAAAACCCGTCTTCCTTTCTTCGAATTATTCTTCTTACTCTTGCCATCTCCTGTTCAAGTAATGGATCTGAGGACGGGGCTATCTTCACTCACGGAATCGCCAGTGGTGAAGTGTCTGAAAAAGCCGTCGTACTATGGACACGGATCAACCAACAGCACGAAGTGATAGCCGAAATATCAACCGACTGCACCTTCAAACGGGTAGATGAGGTTATTCTCGGCGAGGCTTTGGCTGAGGATGACTTTACGGTAAAGCTAGAGCTTAACAATCTCAAGCCAAATAATACCTACTGCTACCGGTTCAAAGCTGGCGAAGCAGTAAGTGAGGTCGGGAAATTCCATACAGCACCAGGCAATGAACAGGAACCATTAGTACGATTTGCCTACTCAAGCGACTCCGATGGATCCAAGACACCCCCCTTTAATGACTTTGAAGTACTAGATAGAGCCCGTGAGGATCACATAGATTTCTGGGTCTATCTGGGCGACACCATTTACAATGACACCTTCGGGCCTAAAGCTGAAAGCTTGGAAGAGATGCGTGACAAGTATAAGCAAAACAGGGATTTTCAATCACTTCGGAATCTCCTTATGGATACGTCCACCTACGCGATCTGGGACGACCACGAAGTTGAGAATGATTACGACAGCGAGACAGTAGACCCGACATTATATGAGAATGGCCGGAAGGCGTTTATGGAATATATGCCAATTAGGGAATCGAGTTTTCCAGATGATCCGGACTGTTTAGGAAGCCCGCTTTTCCGTATATTTCACTGGGGAAAAACTCTAGATATTATAATTATCGACGAACGTTCCTGCCGTAGTGCCGAGGCCGTGCAAGTATGCGAAGGCGATCTGCTTCCAACTGTGCCCAGCGAGATCCGAAATCTATTTAGCATAACTCAAGAAACTCCTCCAGGCTGTGTGGATGCAATAAATGAGCCAAATAGAACTATGTTAGGCAACATGCAAAAAGAAGCCTTAAAAAAATCGCTTCTAGAATCGAATGCGGTATGGAAGGTGATTATTAATGAGGTACCGATGAGCGAGTTTTTTGTCCTACCCTATGATCGTTGGGAGGGCTATCCTGCCGAGCGGGAGGAAATTCTAACCTTTATTTCTGAGAACGACATTAAAAACCTAATCATTCTTACTGGGGATTTACATATAAACTTCATAGGTGACGTCAGATTAAACTCATTTACTTCCCCGATGCCAATAGTAAAAGAGATTATCGCGGGACCGATTGCGCAAAACACCTTCTCCTCGAGATTAGCAGAAGAAGTGGGTTCGAATGATACGGCGTCCGACTTATTAAGTGCATTAGTTTCGCTGACCCAGCCATTGTGCTTGCAAGGAGATGCTTTCGGTTACGCATTGGTCGAGACTGACAGCGACTCTTTAGATATTGAACTGAAAGATCAGAATGGTCTGATTCTGATGGATCAGCTTAATTCTTCCCCCTGCATGTTAACTATACAAGCACAGTAGAATTTAGAAAAAGAGGGGGAAGTCCTTTCTATTCTGTAGTACCCATTGATAAAGATGTTACAAAAGGGCACTATCCTTTTGATATGTAAATAGATTACACATTTCCAATAAATTCCCAGATCACATACACTTAAAATCCGTCAGGCATTTAACCAGCGACCCCCTTGTAGGTTGGAGATCGATTCGATATCCTCGGCGATTACGATAAGGGCTGGATCCCCACAAGCTCTGTCCCTCGCATATTTCTGGCCGGAGGCGGGTGGGAATCCGGTTTTCTTACCATCCCATCATTAGTCGTCCCACTCGGTGGATCCGCGAGTGCAGCAATGGCGTACAAATAATGATCATTTGAATTATTCCGGTTTAATACTTATAATTATCGTCCGAATCCTACGGTTAGCAAAACAAAACTTTGGAGGCTTCCAAAATGGGCAAAATAATTCAATGTAACAAGGTAAATCCAAGTTCAGAATGTAATCACGTTATCCGCGGAGAGACCGAGGAAGAAGTGCTGGAACAGGCCAAGGTGCACGCGAAGGACCACGGCATGGAACCGACACCTGAATTACTGGAAATGGTAAAGGCCCATATAGAGGACGAATAAAGGGTCGTCGTGGCCCTATATATTTTAGGCACTATTGCGCTTAAGATATCTTAACTTTATTTTAAGCCGGCGTAAGGCCAGTCGATAGGAGGGTTTTTCGTACCCAGCTTTCGGGTGGCCGAGAGTCTTTAAAAAGTGCTTCGTTTGCTACAAATTAGCTACAAATATAGAAAGCTTAAGCTTTCCGCTAAAGAAAAACAGTAATGTAGTGGAGGACTTTTGTCCTCCAAACGCATGTCGCAAGGAACCCCCGAGGCTATTCGCCCCTTCGACTGGACAGGCCCTCTGACCTGCTAAGCACCTCACCCAAAACCGTAACCACCAGCCTTCTTGATCCCCCGTTGATTCGATGCTCACACAGATAAATTCCCTGCCAGGTCCCTACGTTTAACCTCCCATTTGTTATCGGGACGGTGACGCTACTTCCGAGAATTGAAGATTTAATATGTGCAGGCATGTCATCCGCTCCTTCAAGAGTATGCCTGTAGTAGGGCGCATTTTCCGGAACCATTTCGTTAAAGTGGCTTTCAAAGTCTTTTCTGACGTCCGGTGAAGCATTTTCATTTATTGTGAGTGAGGCCGAGGTATGGCAAATAAATATATGTGCCAATCCCAGAGAAAATCGAGACATTTCAGGAAGCTGTCGTGCTATTTCACCCGTTATGATGTGAAAGCCTCTTGATTTAGGAGATAGGTAAATTTCTTTCTGAATCAAATTCATAAAATCCTCCCAAAGATGCTTGCAACCCTATATTCGAATTCTCGATTTTATTAAAACATTTTGATAAGCATTTACTAAATTGCTACCATTATCCTACCGAAAAATAGTCAATCCAACCTAGCAATTTATTTAGTGGGCGAAACCTTTAATTACCCTCGACAGATTCGCTGGAGGCGCACTGTTGTGTCCCGGCAACCGATATATTTGAAAGCTAGAAGCTGCAAAAAGTGCCACTATCAACACAAACACACCAAATAAAGCGGCCCGCGAAGGCAAAAGACGAAAGAGTAGCCAATTGACGCTAGACGCTACGATATATAGCATCCCGGCAATGATAATGACATGTGCCCAAAGTATTCCGAGCATCCAGAAGCCTTCTAGAGTGAATTTTGGCAAAGCGACAAATAGCCCGTAAGCTGCAAGATAGATGATGCAAATTGTTGGGATTAATCCGCCAACGACGATCATAAAATATGGAACCGGTATGGTTATGAGAAACGTTCCGAACAACGTCCATTTTGTCCAACAACTAAGATTCTTCAATTTGAAATTCAAATTACCCACTTTAAGTTATAATTTTGTTCAGACCCTCAGATTAAATCAATCTGAGGTCAAGTAAATGTGCCTGGTGGATATGTCTTATGAAGCTTTTAAAATTGCGGAGAAAATTGATTCAGACACCATTTATGGGCCCGGCCCCTACAGGATTTTATCGGTCTATGAAAAATCTTAAAATAAAGGGAATATACAAGAATCTTGAACAGGAAAATTCTTCGAGAATCCAATCCAATAAGTTGACCCCATATAAAATTAATATCAGAATTCTATAGTACATTTACTGCGACATAGATGCCCATCCAAAACATGCAAATCAGCTGAATAATGAAAAAGGTAAACCGTAAGCTTACCGCGGTAGAGGTTTCCTCAAAGCCAATATGAGTTATGGTCTGTACGACCCGTGATGCAATAAAAACAAATGCTAATGCATCAAGAGTCTTGCTATTCAGATTCGAAACTACTATAGCCAGCACTATCGCCCCGTACACAGGCAGATTCTCGACACAGTTAGCATGCGCGCGCATAGCACGGCGGTACCAGTCTTTTTCATGCGGTACACCCGCTCGAAACTCATATATAGCAGCCCTACCCGTGAGGATCCTGCTCCATCTATACACACCCACGGTTCCTAGCAATACAATAAGTGTCCAACCCGCAAAACCCAGGAGCACCCATAGAGGAATTGTCATCATTTCGGCCTCCAAATCTTCGAAATTACGACTGATCAATTCTACCTAAATAAATTTGGTGCCAGTACTTTTAGAGTCTCGATCGCTGAAAACCGCGTGCATTCTCAGGATAAACCCTTCGCCTGGGCCCTTCGTCTCAACTGAACGGACACAGGGCCATCGAGTTCGCCCTATGTCAAATCAAGGTTTTGAAATAACTTCAGTTTGAGAGTATTGTTACGACAGGTCATTTAAACATTAACGAGGAATAGGAAAATGTATCAACCAGGCACAAGGTTTGAAGTAAAACTAAAGATTAAATCAGGCTCCCAGGAATTTGAACCGGGATTGAAGGGTACTATAATAGCCGGGGTTAAGAAGATGGTCGGCAAAGCATATCAGGCAAGATTTGATGATGGAAGAACCGCTGAACTGCATATTGTCATCATGAACAACCAAACCAAATTAATCACAGAAGAGACTTAGCAAAATTCAAGTCTTCAAGCTGTTGGCCCCAAAATCTATCAATGACGTAAAAGTTTCAATGTGAGTGAGCTACGCCCTTCCAAAATATACCTTAGATGAATAGCCACTCAGCAGGTCGACCGGTACCGGCGGCCAGCCAAAGACTCCCTCATCGCTGTAGAGCTTATATATTACGCGGACAAAACTGTTACAATTTCAATAATCGATTTGTTTTCATGAGCGCATTTCACAGTGAAAAGGACTTGAATGGCATTCCAAAAATTGCGTTAAGAAAATCAGGAACGAGGCATCATCACGAGGGCTCTCGTGAAAAGGACAGGTCATAAGTCTCCTCGAGTGGGCTAAGGACAGGCTATCTCGTGACATCTGAATCTTGTCCCACCAGCAAGACTGGTGGGCTACCCATGTTAAATGAACGATAATACCACCGGGTAGGTCACGAGTCTTGCTCGTGACATTATAGCAAATTTTTGGGGAGCCTGGTCGAAGATTGCTTCTTTGTATCAAGACAAAGAAGTTAGAAAGGAAAATAAATGAACATAAAACGTTTAAACATTCTGTCCTCGAATTACTTGACATCTACAGCAATGACAAATTGCCCGTCATTTGTATGTTAATTAGAGGTTGGCAAGATCCAGTTGTACAGGAGTCTGACTTCAGTTTATGCGTTTCTCCTTTTCCTTCCATTCCTTTTCTCGCAATAGGTATTTCTGTACCTTACCGGTAGAGGTCTTGGGAAGCTCGCAGAACTCAACTTTGTCTGGGCACTTGAAGTGGACTAGATTGTCTTGACAAAACGCTATTAACTCTTCGTCTGATATGAAATGAGATTCCTTAAGGGTTACAAAGGCCTTGGGACGTTCTCCCCATTTCTCATCTGGTATCGCGATCACCGCACATTCCAAGACTGCAGGGTGCTTCAGTATAGTCTGCTCAACCTCAATCGTCGAGATGTTTTCTCCGCCGGAGATAATGATATCCTTTTTGCGATCTCGCAGTTCTATGTAACCGTCTTGATGCCAAACCCCAAGATCGCCAGAATGAAAATAACCGCCCCGAAACGCCTCCTCGGTCGAATCCGGATCATTAAAATACCCCTTCATTACATTATTACCACGCATAACTGCCTCCCCAATGGTGCTGCCATCTCTCGATACATCATTAATTTCACTGTCTACTATCCGCAAGAGGTCGGCTGTAACATATCCCTGACCCTGTCTGGCCTGAAGACTAGCTTGCTCTTCGACGGAAAGTTCATTCCAATTCTTCTGCCATGAGCAAACAGAAATCGGCCCATAGCTCTCCGTCAATCCATACACATGGATAGGTCGAAAGTTCAGCGATCTCAACTGCTTAAAAAGGGTTGGAGAAGGAGGGGCAGCAGCAATCGTTGCGGTTACAGCTCTCTCCAGTCTTTTAGACTTGGGATCATTCACCAACATAGTAAAGATTGTAGGGGCTCCGTTAATGTGTGTCACACCTTCTTCATCGATAAGATCCCAAACGAGGTCTGGGTCTACCTTTCTCAAACAAACGTGCTTTCCTGCCGCTGCTGTGACAGCCCAAGTGAAACACCAGCCATTACAATGAAACATCGGCAGCGTCCACAAGAATACACTTTCCGAATTCATACCCGTTTCAATTACCTCTCCCAGGGAGTTGAGATAGGCGCCCCTGTGCGTATAAACAACACCCTTGGGTCTGCCGGTTGTACCCGATGTATAGTTAATAGATATAGATTCTTCTTCCTCCTCTATCATATCCTGAACCCCCTCTGGAGAGCCTTCTTGTATAAATTCTTCGTAAGGGTCGTCTGGTTCTCCAGAATTCTCAACACGTACCACCCTTATACGATTATGATCGATGTCTCCAACAAGCTCGTACAGCTCTTCATCAACAAAGAGGAAACGAGCCCCTGAATTATCGACTATGTATTCAATCTCATCGGGGCTCAGGCGAGTATTTATTGCAACAATAACACCACGTGCGGATGGGACTGCGAAATGTGCTTCTAATAATGCCGGCGTGTTAGGTGACAGAAAGGCCACCCTTTCATGCTTCTTTAGCCCTGAAGTTAGAAGACTGGAAGTAAAACGATTTACTCTTTCTTCAAATTCCCGATAGGTATAACGTGTTTTGCCGTATACAACTGCAATTTTATTAGGATATACGTAGGCACTTCGCCGCAAAAACGATAAAGGTGTCAACTCAGACCGATACACTTTCTTATTCTTCATCTAGTTCTCCCAAATTTCTCTTGAATCAACAAAAAAAACCATGCAGTCAATGTATGTAGCCATTATTTAAATAAATACCTATTTAAATATAATTATTCCAAGTATTACTCCCAAAAGTAACATATAATCTTTTTTCCCGATAGACAGAATCCTCTTACGGAAATTGTTTGTTTCAAAAGCACAAAGTTCAGTTATAATATTGATCGAACCCTGGGTTTGTGTCATCCCTTCCTAAAATTGCCCTTTCGGTTATGGTGGCCGGGCCTGGGGTTCCTGCCCTACTCCATTTTTCCTCACGCGATAAAACAAAATTGGGACATTTTACGAGTGTCTTTATCAAAATGAATAGTTTAAAATCACCTATGACCATTTAACTCTCTCAAAAGATTAAGAAAAGGAAATCATCAAAGGCGTACACAAAAAAAATTCTCGTAAAATCGTAGTCCCTGCAATAAAATGCTTGATTAGCTTATAATATATCTTAAGTATCCATGAAACAATCTATTCTATTTTGTTTAGTCCTCTTAAGCAGTTCAGTCAATGGTCTTCATGCAAAGGCGGACGACTCTCCTTCGAAAAAAGCGAGTTTTATCCCGCAGTGGTCTCATCAGGCTCAATTTGCTGGCTATTACGTCGCGTATGAAAAGGGAATTTACAAAAGATACGGTATTGACGTGACAATTTTGAGTGGGGGACCAGACAGCCCATCCACAGAGTACTTGAAAGATGGCAAATCTGATTTTGCTACAATGTTTCTTTCTACCGCCATAATAGAAAAGGCAGATGGAGTCAATCTCGTCAACATAGCACAGATTATTCAACGATCTGCCTTGATGCTCATTGCAAAAAAATCCAGTAAGATCAATGATCCGAAGGATATGGATGGGAAAAAGATCGGGCTTTGGGGTCCGGAATTTCAGGTACAAGCCCGTGCCCTTTTCAAAAAATACGAGGTTGTGCCAAAAATAATACCCCAATCTCAATCTATCAATCTCTTCCTCCGTGACGGCGTAGATGTGGCATCGGCTATGTGGTATAACGAATATCATACTATATTAAACAACGGTATCGATCCCGACGAATTAAGCACCTTCTTCTTCGAAGATTATGGATTGAATTTTCCTGAGGACGGCATATACACATTAAAGGAAAATTTTGAGACAGACCCTTCTCTCAGTTGTGCTTTCGTAAAAGCTTCAATCGAAGGATGGAAGTATGCATTTGAAAACCCTGATGAAGCTATAGACATTGTCCTTAAGTACATGCGCAATTCAAAACTCCCGGCAAACCGAACGCACCAAAGGTGGATGCTAGACAGAATGAAAGACATCGTTCTGGATGATGGGAATCTAACGACAATCGGCGTGCTCAACGAAGGAGACTATATTAGAGTGACCGATGAACTTAAGAAAACTGGATTGATAAAAGATCCCCCAGAATTTACAGAATTCCACGAAATTTGCAACTGATATGCTTAAAAACAAAGGCATCGCTTTCAAACTCAGTATCTTAATCCTTTCAACCACAGCAATAATCTTCCTCATCATCTTCGGCTACAGCTATCAGATCTCGCGAGAGCTAATCTTAAACAACGTGAGCGAGAATGCTAAGAACCTAACGTTCAATGCAGTGAATAGAATTGAGACAATCTTGCAATCCTTTGAGAAAATACCCGAGAATCTCGCCTATTCTTTGGAGTATTCGGAGTATAATAAGAGTGAAATCTTGAATCTCCTACGCAGCATAGTCCAGAATAACTCGGAGATCTTTGGATCCACTATAGCATTCGAGCCATACACGTTCGATAAGGATTCGCTTTACTTCGCTCCTTACTTCTACAAAGACAACGAGACGATAAAATTCACCTACCTTGGCGGTGAACGATACAGGTATTTCTACTGGGACTGGTACCAAATCCCCAAAGAGCTGAATAAACCACAATGGAGCGAGCCGTATTACGATGAGGGCGGTGGGAACATAATAATGTCCACATATTCAGTACCGTTCTACAGGAACTCAAACAGCAAAAAGAAATTCATGGGTATCGTAACGGCTGACATCTCGCTGGACTGGTTGGAAAAAATTATATCATCGATCGAGATCTACAAGACAGGCTACGGATTTCTAATTTCCAAAAATGGTACGATAGTAACACATCCAAACAGCAGTATGATCATGAATCAAACTATATTCAGCCTAGCAGAGCAAGGTGAAGATCAGGAACTTCGAGAGATTGGTAGAAGAATGATCTCGGGCCAGTCCGGTTTTGTACCGCTCAAAGGCGTTAACTCAGATAAAAAATACTGGATGTTCTTTGCCCCCTTATCCACGAGTGGATGGTCTCTGGGCGTCCTTTTCCCACAGGATGAACTAATGTCGGACATAACCAGACTGAATAGAAATGTCCTCATCATCGGAGTTGCCGGCCTATCTATCGTTTTGATTATGATCGTCGTGATATCACGTTCAATTACAAAACCTCTCAGACTCCTTGCGGATGCGACTAAAGATATCGCTGTAGGAAATCTGGACACCGAAATACCCGCACCTAAATCAGGGGATGAGGTGGGAAAGCTGACCGATTCATTCATTTACATGGAACGATCACTAAAAAATTATATAAAAGAGCTGACGGAGACTACCGTGGCTAAGGAAAGAATAGAAAGCGAGCTAAGTGTAGCGCGTGAAATACAAATGAGTATCCTGCCAAAGATATTCCCTCCGTTTCCCAGTAGAAAGGAATTTGAAATATTTGCTTCAATTGAACCGGCAAAAGAAGTTGGAGGCGATTTCTACGACTTTTTCTTCGTAGACGACGATCATTTGTTTTTCTGCATTGGTGATGTCTCCGGCAAGGGAGTACCGGCCTCCCTTTTCATGGCTGTAACCAAAACGCTTATAAAAGCAAAAACCACATATGGAATGGCTCCGAGAGAAACCCTTTCGTTGGTTAACAACGAACTGTGCGTCGATAATGACACAGCGATGTTTGTGACCATTTTCTCTGGAATACTAAATACAAGAACGGGAGAATTCCTATACAGCAACGGCGGACACAATCCTCCGTACCTATTTTCAAAGAATCTAGGATTAAAAGCCCTAGAAGATAACTCAGGAACGGCCCTCGGAATATCAGAAAGATCAACTTATTCAACCGGAAGAATAACCCTACAACCCGGAGATGGAATATTTCTCTTTACGGACGGGGTTACAGAAGCGATGGATAGAACCGGTAAAATGTTTTCTGAAGAACGATTAATGAACTTCTTAGCATATCAAAGAGATTTCAATCCTGAGGAAATCACCCGGGCTACTCTAACCGAAATTAGCAATTTTTCTTCCGGCACCCCTCAAGCGGATGATATCACCATAATGGCTATAAGATTTTCAGGTTAATGAGCAAAAAAATATTAGTTGAACTCAAGAACAATCTGACCGAAATTGGCAGAATGAGCCAAGTCATCGATGAATTTTGTTCATCAAACAAATTGTGTTCAGACACAGGCTTTGCACTAAATCTTTCGCTGGAAGAAATACTTACAAATATTATTAAATATGGTTATGATGATGATGATGAGCATATAATACTTGTGCGCTTGTATTTAAATCAAGGTCAGGTTTACATCGAAGTGGAGGATGACGGTAAGCCATTTAATCCACTGGAGGTTGAGCCGCCCGATATAAATAAACCGATTGACGAAAGACCCATCGGGGGACTTGGAATCCATCTGGTGAAGAATCATATGGATTCTCTGGATTACAGAAGAAATGGCAATAGGAATTTATTAATTATGAGAAAGAATGCCAATCTTAGCTGAAACAAACAGTAGCGAGGGACAGAAACAGCACCCACCGAAAAAATTGCAAAGCAATAGATCAATCCTCTATGAGCTTTCTCTGCATCCGGTCAAGATACCGGTCCATTTCCTCAACGCTTGAAAACACCTGTTCCGAGGGAAGGGCATTTATAATATCAAATACCTTCCTGATGTGGGGCTTGAGATTCAATAGAACGATATTACCGGCACGGTTTTCAAGGACTTTTCGGGCCTTTAATATGACCCTCACGCCCATACTGCTGATATAGTTTAAATACTCCATATCGAAAATAATGACCTTTGGAGATCCCTCTAAAATTGAATCTACCTGCTTTTCCAAGATTGAATATGTATTGGTGTCAAGCGAACCTTCAGAAGATACGACGAAAACCCCTGGCTCCTTTTCTCTCGAAGTAATGTTTAGTGGCATGACCCCCTCCTTTTTTAGAAACGCGACTTATATAATAACATTTTTATCTTAGAAGCACTTCATAAAACTATTTTTGCCAATTTGTTTATGAAGTTAAACTCTCAAGACTAAATACATCTTTAATTAACTTCTAGGCTGAGAACAGGCAAATAAAGCCCCTTAAGTTCCCTAGTCCATAAATTTCCTGTCATTCTCCTGGTTGTTGAATCTGTAAAATTATATTCATAAACCGATGCACGAAGATACTTTGGCGGACTTTCAGGGAAAGGATTCCGATCCAGGAGATCTAAGACTTCGGGCGATCCTTCAAGTATTTGCAACATAAGATTGGTAAACCATGGATTAGCCTGATAGCTTCCCAATGCAGCGAACCACATCTGCCAATCGAGCCTGGGTTGAAGTGGGGCTACCCATGGCAGCGGCTTCTTGAGACCGCCTGGCTTATACTTAAACTCATACTCGTACCATTCTCTCCCATCATTGCTCCCTTCGATAATAATCTCAGGACGCGAAGTGGTCATTACTGTAAATAGCCCATAGCTATTTACAATCCTGTATGGCGAGACCCAACGTATCACATTTTGGAAAACTCTTGGCATACTCCGATAACCGACCACAACCTTCCCAAGCTGGATACACCCCAGAGCAAGCATAACAACGAAAATCAAAATGACAGCAAGTTGTTTCATCGAAAATCCAGAACGCGATTTCATGTAAGCTTTTTCGGAAACCGTAAGGCTTTTAAATTTACTCAAGAAAAGAGCCCGAAAAAACGAATCATCAAACAACAATATGCATAACGCAATCGTGAGCATATTAAAAAATGTATAGTTTCCCGTGAGCAAAATGAGCACCTGTAAAAGTATGATCATGATTCCTGCGAAAAACCTAAGTCGCCTGGTAGCGAAAATAAAAAACGGAACCACCACTTCTACAAAATACATTAAGGCAACGGAAACTTTCTGGAACCAGAGTGGGAGCTGGTACGTGTACCACGCAATTGGCGTAGGTAATGGCTGAGTGTAATAATGAAAAGCGAGAGCGGTGAAATCGCCCCACGTCGGATCCCCGCTCATGATCTTACCTATTCCTGAAGAAAATATGAGACGGAATAATAAAAATCTCAATAGCCAAAGGACAATTCTTGAGGGTGATGGTTCACTAGTAGTCCTTTCAAACACAGCTAAAGGAGCTAAAAAGATCGCAAGAAAGCCCGTTTCTAAAAGCAAAACATCCCACTGAAAAGACATGAAATCCTGGCCTATGTTGACCAGAGAAAGGTAAAGCATCCAAAGGCCTATTAATACGGGAAACGTAAACAGCCCAGCGATGAGCAACAATGAAAGCAGCATTCCGCAAATAGGGATAAATCGGAGAAATTCATCACCATAGTTTATCCAGGCCAGAGTGGGCAGCGCCGCATAAGCTTTCCACCCCAAGCTAATCTTCCATGAGCCCAAAAAAATATCTGCAGGAAGAATCCCATTACTGCCTATAAGGCCAAGAATCTGCGTAAAAAACGAAAAAAAAGCGACGAAATAAATTATTCCCAGAGCCCTCAGAAACACCCAGCGCGACATCCTAAATGTGTAAGGGCCAAGATTCTTGCCCCAAAGAACCATGGTGACCTTATAGAAAAAAGAGCGGTGTGATGCGACTAAACGATAAACGGCTTCGGATATAGATGAAAATCCGGGAATTCTCATGTATAGCCACAGAAACCAACTCTTACCCGGACAGTAGGTCAAAACCCTTAAAACAGCCTCAGCACCTTTATACAGCTCGCCATCGGCAGTTATGAGAACGACAAATTTCTTGAAATGCTCGGGAGGAATCTCAGGAAAATCTAAGGCAACATTTTGAAACGAAGCGTATCTGACTCTATCTCCGGTCAACGACTTCCAGTAGTCCACCCAGAGGCGACAAACTCCACATTCCCCATCGTATATAAGCAAAGGCAACTCGGGTTTGTTTTTGAGCATCAGATGAACTCATTTTATACTCAAGTTTTATGCAAAGACAACTTGCCAGCTTGTTGCTTTAATATTTTTTCTAGTTGAAAATCTTAAAGAGAAGAATCCGGGGTTGGAAAACCCCGGCTATCGGGTGGGGCTATGCCTGGCATAATCGAATAGATTTCTCTAATTGAAAATATACAATCAAATTGATTCTTAGGGTCGGGATGAACCGATAAGAATACAATACCCAACACGGTAGGCGAGATATTCTTGTCCCGCATTCTAATCGAATAATTTCCTTTATTCCACGAACCTAAGGCAACAACATTTTCACTTCATCCAGAATCTCCAGGAGTAGAGATTCTCTATTATCTTTTGTCATTTCAAAAAGCTTCACATCTTCTCTTTTCTTTAAGTCTCCAATAAAACCTCCAGCCTTGAGGGCAATTGTTGCTACGACTATTTTCTCTGAATCAACGATTTGCCACATTATCTCCTTAAATTTGTTTGATAAACATTCCATTTTCCCTATCTCATCTATGATGATCAGCCCGATCGCCGGGTCAAAGAATCTTACTTTTCCCAGAAATTCTTCGAAACCAGCGACATCCACCTTATATTTACCAACCCTGTATCCCGTTAATATATCCTGGTGAGATAGAATCATCTTTTCACCATTGAGGCTAACAAGTTCAAATCCCTTTCTAACGCCGCCTTCTCTCAATTCTTCAGTATAAAATCCAACTGGGCGATACCGTTTCAGTTCCGAAGATAAAGCCATGATCAGCGTTGTCTTGCCTATACCGGGAAACCCTGTGACAAGTATGTTCTTCTTTTTTAATAGCATGCTATTTCCAATCGCAGTCCTCTATCCAACTTCTTTGTCTTGATACAAAGAAGCAATCCTTCGGCAGGCTCAGGACAAGGCTACCCAATAATTTGCTGTCGTGTCACGAGCAAAACTCGTGACCTACCCTGTGGTATTATCGTTCTTAACATGGGTAGCCCACCAGTCTTGCTGGTGGGATTAAGATATTCAGATGTCACGAGATAGCCTGTCCTTAGCCCACTCGGGGAGACTTATGACCTGTCCTTTTCACGGGGCCCTCGTGATGATGCCTCGTTTCTGATTTTCTTAACGCAAGTTTTGGAAGGCCAATTAAAATAAAAATATTAATAAACCTGTAGAAAGATTGTCCGCGAAATAAATAACACTCACAATTGCGAGGAGCCCGGAGCTAAGTCGAATGGGGAATCCGCCAGTTAAAACAGATCTGAACCCAAGCTCTGGTAAACTCGTTAGAGGTAGAATATCTTCCACTGTTTCAGATCGGGAAATAATTATGTCATCCGCCAGGCCCAAGCGCCCTATCGAGGTTAAAAGCAGCGCTTATTAAAGCGAGGTGTGTAAAGGCCTGTGGAAAATTACCCAGAGCCTCTCCACTGGGACCTGTCTCCTCGGCATAAAGACCCAGGTGATTCGCATAGCTCAGCATCTGCTCAAACATGAATACCGCCTCACGGAGCCTTTTTTTATCATGCCTTCCGGCCCTGGTCAAGGCCTCGATAAGCCAAAAGGTACAAATATTAAACGTTCCCTCGTCGCCCGTAAGACCATCTTTTGTCTCTTCTACGTTGTATCTGTAAACTAGGCTATTCGAAACCAACCCACCTTTTTCGGGTGGCTGGTCGATGGCATTTAAAGTCTTCATCATCCTAGGATCAGTAGGAGACATAAAGAACACAAGTGGCATCATCAAGACCGAAGCATCAAGAGCATTGCTTCCATAGTATTGCGTAAAGGCCTGTCGCTTCTTACTCCAACCCTTTTTAATTATATCCTCATAAATTTTATCTCGAACATTGAGCCATTTTTCGCGATCGGCCGGAAACGACCGCTTGTCTGCCAGCCGAATTCCTCTATCAACGGCAACCCAGCACATCAGTTTTGAATATACGTTGTGGCGTTTGCCGCCTCTTATTTCCCATATACCGTCATCCTTTCTTTCCCAGTTACCGCAAACCCAGTTGACCAGTTTTCTCAAAGAATCCCAGAGATCATAGGATATCGGGGTACCATACTTATTAAAGAGATACACCGAATCCATTAATTCACCATATATGTCAAGTTGAAGCTGAGTTGCGGCTCCGTTTCCTACTCGGACAGGGCGTGATCCCCTGTACCCATCCAGATGATCCAATATTTCTTCGGATTCAACGTGCTCACCATTTATTCCGTACATTATATTCAGGGAGCCGTCAGGATTGAGTTCGTTACATCTAGCCTGTATCCAATCCATAAATCCTGAGGCTGAATCAATCAAGCCGATCCGCATAAGACCGTAGAGTGTAAAGGCCGCATCTCTAATCCATGTGAAACGGTAATCCCAGTTCCGTTGACCTCCGATACCTTCGGGAAGGCTACAAGTGGGTGCCGCAACAATTGCACCACTGGGTTCGTATGTCATAAGCTTGAGCACCAAAGCCGACCGTATAACCATTTCACGCCATCTACCTCTATAGGTGCATTTTGAAATCCAATGATGCCAGTAGTCGATTGTTTCTTTAAAAAGTTCATGGGCTTCATCTGCGGAAAATGAGACGCGACATGAACCGCCTGGATCAACTCTTTTGAAAATAAATAGAGCTCGCTGCCCTTCCTCAAGCCCGAAATCCGCTATAGCTCCGTTTTTCCTCTTTTGCAAAGGAACGTGCGCTGCCAAGCCCATACTCAAATGCTTAGAGTAAAAGCATGCACCCTCAGAGTTTATATGTGTCTCATGTCTATCACGTGCATAGTTGAATGAGGGAAAACATTCCATGCGAAATTTCATACCTCCTCTCAAAACTTTAACCAAGCGAACTAATTGACCACTTTCATTTTCTGGAACAGGAACTGCCATGAAATCGACTATTTCTCCAACTCCACTTGGTGAAAGAAACCGAGTTATGAGAATATTGGTTTCAGGCCAGTAAAATTGCTTGAGTTTTACGTCATCACTCTTTGGACAAATCCTGAAATTGCCGCCTTTTTTATGATCAAGTATAGCCGCAAATATACTAGGAGAATCGAAGCGCGGATAGCAAAACCAGTCTACCGAGCCATTCATTCCCACTAAAGCAACTGTATTCATATCACCAACAATGCCATAATTTTCAATTGGTTGATAAGCCATAAGAACCTCCTTCCATGTAAGCTTAATAATAACGCATATATCAAATCAGATATAACTCTTAAATTGGTGACAACGGACACAAAAAAAGCTATTGAGTTCAAGGAGCTTGAAGAAGAGTTGAATGTAATCATGGAGAATGCCATGCGGGGAGCCTATATTGGGGGAAGCAATTTATAGATATGACAGGCAAAAAAGTAAGGAAATTGTTAAAAGTATTACCTGGGAGGAAACTAAAGAAAAAGATAAAATATAGTAACTAGTTTCTGTCACCGATTACTAACGATATTTTTGCCTCAGAGATAAATTTAGTTCCGCGTAATATGAATCATCCCTTCTAGTTATGTTGAAACCCTTCTTTCTAAACAGGTTCCCCATGGGTTCGTTTGTAGGAATAATCTCTCCCCATAGATATTTAACTCCCCTCTCTTGAGATATCGCAATACAGGTATCCAAGAGCCTCGTCCCCAATCCTCTGCCCTGCCAGGGATCGCCAACGACAAGAGCGAATTCAGCCTTTTCTCCCTTTGGATCAAAAATTAGCTGCCCGATCCCCAAAATTCTTTCACGTCCGGGAGGTTGACAAACTGCTATTATAGAGATTTCGCGGTCATAATCGATTTGGGTAAAACGTATGAGCTGCTCGTGTGTTGTAACATTGATCAGATGAAAAAACCTTGACACAATAGTTTTTTCCGAGAATGTATTGAAGAGCTCGAGCATAAGAGGCTCATCTTCAGGTTTAATCGGTCTTAGCAGCACTACTGTGCCATCCTTTAAACTATGATAACTCTCATAGTTATCAGGATACGGCGTGATGAGTAGATGATCAGCAGAACCTTGGTTTGTTCTTTGAATCTCAATTCTTGCATCCAGCGCAAGTATAAGATCATTTCTCACGTACAGTGGATTTATTTCAATTTCAACGATCTCCGGGAAATCAGCTATCAGCTCAGAAAAGTTTACGATTACCTTTACAATATTATCAATCTTTGCAGCGGGTACATTATTGAAACCTCTCGACAGCACGTCAAAGATCCGGGTCTTCTCCATTAATCTGAGCGCCAGCGTTGAGTTTAGCGGAGGAATCGCCATCCCAATGTCATTTATGTAACTTGCCATTATCCCACCGGTTCCAAAATATATTAATGGACCGAAAGTGGGGTGCCTCTTAGCCCCGAGAATACATTCAAAACCCTTATCCTTAATCATTCTCTGGACTGAAACTCCAAGAATGTTTGCATCAGGCTTTAATCTTTTTACTGTAGATGTAATTCTCTTGAATGAATCGACTACCTCCGGCTCAGTCCTCAGGTCGTGTGCAACTCCGCCATCGCTACTTTTATGAACGACATCGGGAGAATGTATTTTGACGAGTACAGGATAGCCTATCTCGTTTGACGCTATTGACGCTTCCAAAGGGGTCGTCGCAATCTCTGTATGATTCACCGGTATCTCATAACTCGCGATTATAGCCTTTGATTCAATCTCTGAAAGAGTATCAGTCTCCTTGTGTTCAAGATACGATTTTATGACCGATTCCGCCCTCCTTTTGTCAAAGCTACTGTTAAGGAGTTTTGGTGTCTCTTGAAGGAGTCGAAGATTGCTAGTATAGGAATACATATGAGAAAAGGCTTTCATAGCCTCCTCGGGCGTCCCATAAGTTGGAATACCGGATTCATTCAAAATATTAATCGCATCTTCAACCAGCTTCCCCCCCATCCAAACTGCAAAAATGGGTTTTGTACTGGATTTTTTTGCTACGTCACAGATGGCATTCGCTACATCGGAAGCATGGGTCAAGACCTGAGGGGTAAAAATCACGATCACACCGCCTGTTTCGTCCGCACCGAGTAACACTTCGAGAGTTTTAGAGTATAGCGATGCACCGGCCTCAACACCTAAATCAACTGGATTTTGTTTTCTCAAAGATTCCGGTAACACATGATTTAATTCCGAAATAGTACTTTGACTTAAAGCTGCCAGTTGAAGATCCCGCCTTTGGATTATGGTGTCAATTGACATAAAAGACGTGCTGCGCGAATTAGTAATTATAGCGATATTCGGTTTTAGAGGACGAGGCTGTTTTGAAAGGGACGAAGCCGCATTAAAAATCTCCTCAATAGTATCTACCCTTACTATTCCGACACGTTTGAAAATTGTACTGTAGGCGAGGTCGTCTTCGGTATCGGTCGCGCTGTAGGAACTGCCATATTTTGAATCGTGATTAATTTTACCGGCCTTAAGTGCGATGATCGGCTTGACTCGCGATACACTTCTCGCAGCTCCTACAAACTTTTTAACATTTGTAAGAGATTCTAAATATAGGAGGATACTCTTTACCTTATTATCGTTTCCCAGGTAATTGATTACGTCACCAAAATCCACATCTGCCATTTGTCCAAGAGAAATCACGTGGCTAAAGCCGACCTTCTCCTTAATAGCCCAATCCAAGATAGCGGTACAAATTGTACCGCTCTGCGAAATAAAAGCCAGATTACCTTTCGGTGGTAATGAAGGTATAAGACTTGCGTTTATGCCAAGTCCAGGAATGACAAAAGATAGGCACTCAGGACCCATTACCCTTATTCCATATTGTCCTGCCAGTCTTATTATTTCGTGCTGCAATTCAGAATTATTTGACTCTTCCCACTCCCCGTTTGCCGTAACTACAATCGCACCTTTTATATTCTTTTTTGCGCCTTCCCTTATTATTGATGGAACTCGGTCCATCGGTTCGGCAATTATTAAAAGATCAACACTATCGTCAATATCTGTCAGAAATCTAAATACGCCGTTATCCGAACCTTCCCGATGATCGGAATTCACTCCATATATTTCTCCCTGAAAATTACAAGTCCTGAGGTTTTTCAACAGTGAAAACGCGATGTTTCGCTCATTGGTGCAGTCACCAATTAAGGCAATTGATTTCGGATTAAAAAGCTTTTCGAAGTTCTTAGTGCTCATAATGTCAAATTAGGGATGTCTATAAATTAATTCTGGGTCAAAACTAAATACTCATAATTAGTAATAGGCCATCAATCATTAGTAAGCGTGATAAGCTTGAAATAGTCGGGCGGTGCATTAGTGAACTCTTCTATACCAACGTTATTAACCATCATAGTGCTGTTAGAAAAGAATCACTACGCGTGAGTGGATTAGTAGAAAATAACTTCGTTCTTATTTGCTCTTTAAGAGCATCCTTAAAAAAATATCTTTTTAACTGCCTTGCGTTTAACATAATTGCGTTCTTAATTCATTAAAATAGTAGCAAAAAAAATATGATCCTTTCTAACGCACTTTAAATTCTTTAATCCGCTTAGAAATTCTTAACTCCTGAAGCTATTTCAGCTTCCTCTGCACTTTTTCGTCTTCCTATTATCACATTACTACCCATTACTACCGGATTTATTAGTATGAAAATAATATAATTGCGCAAAAATGATTGTCAAGCGGAGTCTACGCATATGCGAAGCTAGGCTATCACCTAACCAACTGAAACAATTGATATTATAATGATTGGGGAAATTTATATTTCGCCGATGCTAAGCCATATCGGGAATTGTGCAGTACTTCAAACTGCTTAAAAGCTAACAAAAAAAAGGGAACAAATCAATGGACAATACCCACCGAAACCGTCCGCCGACATTTTCATTTCAATTTATGCGACCAGTCAATCTCGGCACCTCTGGGTTTTGCAAATAGCTCCGGGCCCGGACGTTCTTTTTTAAATCTCACATTATCATAGCTATATGAAGGGGCCGTAGAAGAGGTAACGATTTTGTCATCCTCCCATCCATAAAAACTAACTTTCTTCGGAACCGTTAAACCACCTATTTCCTGCCACTCATCGTAAACGATCGCGTGTCGATCTAATTGTTCCGGTTGCTTTCCCTCCATAAACAGGGGAAATGTAACAATGTAATGTGCAAGTCTTAACTGATGCGTATCTTTGTCAAAGTAGGCAATGTAGTTATCCTCAGGGGTATCCCCAACCCCTGTACCGAAAGTAATTTTAACAACATCGTATTCCTTACCGTCTAATTTTTTTATGCCAAGCGACTCGAGTTGAGCGCCTGCGTCAGCAAATAAAAATGGCAGACCAAAAAAATAATAAGGCGTAAAGGCATAGAATCTCGCCGGTAAACCCAATGCTTTTGAACCGGGAGCTATCCATACATCATTGCCATCAAACCCTATTGTGTAATTATCGCTTTTAATAACAATGGTTCTGGATTGCAAATCAATTATCTGATGATCAGTTAAAGGGGCATTTTTGCCGAAAGGCCAATTTTTTAAATCATATTCCACGGTTCCAAACTCTCGGAATTTCTCTAAGCCTCCATGTGCTTCTATGGCATTATCAAGTTGAGCAATTAAATTGATCGTACCAATAACCAAAATGAAATTAGCCATAATTAATACGAAGAAATATCTTATAAATATTTTAAATAGCTTGAGTGAATAATGCTTAGCCATTAATAATCTCCTTTATATTATTAGGATAACTATCTGATATTACATGACTTTGGCTCATATGGTATGCCCTGGACTCTGCGGTCAAAATCATATAACTTTTTGGGAAAAGTTATTTTTTGAAATCATAAAAATAGTCCTTGACATTTAAGTAAATAACTTTATAATAGTAAATATGATTAAGTTGATAACTTAAATGCTGCAATCCTCCATCCTCCTTTAAGAGTGGGAGTGTTCCTAATAACTTAGGACACTCCCATTAGTTTTCTAAAAAACCAACATAAATAAATACTTAACCGAGAACAACCTATTTTAAACTCCGTCGCCAGCGAAACCTATCGGTAAAAATTATAAATACTTAGAATTAAGAAATTAAGAATACTTACTTACAATACGCTACTTTTTCTATACAACTAAAAAATGTCCATTATCTCTCAACCATTTTTCATCCGCTTTATAATCGGGAATAATCGCCCTCACCCTGGACCAAAACTTCTTCGAATGATTTCTTATTTCAACATGGGATAACTCGTGCACGATAACATAATCAATAACCATGGGCGGGGCCATCACCAGGCGCCATGCGATGTTTAAATTTCCGTTTGGACTACAAGAGCCCCACCTCTTCCTGGCACTTGTGATATTGATCCGATTGAATTTTATCCCCGATAAGTCCGAATAGTACACCGCTCTTTGGGATACTACGTCATAAGCCCTTTCCTTGTACCAATTTTCAATAATCTCCCTCGCATCACCAATGGAATCATCTGACAGATAGATGAAATTATCATCTACACTGAGTGCACGACCTGTTTTGGAC
This sequence comes from Thermodesulfobacteriota bacterium, assembly GCA_049682815.1. Classification (GTDB taxonomy): domain Bacteria; phylum Desulfobacterota_D; class UBA1144; order Nemesobacterales; family CSP1-2; genus DASWID01. The sequence goes on from JBAUII010000060.1 coordinate 29,700, forward strand.
GCTATTCTAAGTAGGTAACTTCGTCCGAGATATAAAAATTCTTCACCTTCTATAAAATCCTTCTCTCTGATCTTGCTATGGTTCTCTCTGAAGAACTTTTGCTTTTTCAGTATCCAGGGCCTTTCCTTATCAATAATCTCACTTATTTCCCTACGTGACAGATTCCTTGGAGCCCGTACAATCAAGAGCGCTTCAGGTGTAACTTCCAGTCCAACTGTTTTTCTTCTAGACCTTATAAGTTTATCAATTTTGATGCTCATATTCGCTCGAACTTCACCTAATTCTCGCTATCGCAAAGGTATATCGGGGAAAGGTATCTCCAGATTAAAACTATTCCAAATGTCGTACGTGGAGAAAACTGGTAAACCAGGGAATTTTTATTGTCGTCCTTTAAGATTTCTTTCAATAACATCAATTGCCTCGTTAAATTGTTCAATCCATTTTTCCTGAATCTTTTGAGATTCTTGAATGAACTTTTTAACTTTGGCAGGAAGGTCCATTTCGGCTATTAGTCTATGGGATTGCTCAGCTTGCTTTTTCTGTTCGTCAACAATTTGGTTTAACACCGTTTCCATAGAATCTAATACGTTCTGTGTCCATTTGTCTTGGAATTTCTTGGACTCCTCCAATATCTTCCTCTGATAATCGAGGAAGGGTTTAGCCATCTCTTCGGCTCTATCCTTATAACTCAGCATAGGCTTTAACATTGTTTCGACTTGTTTCGAGTATTCGAAGAAAGGCTTTGCCAACTTTTCCATCTCCTTCCTGTGCCTTTCCATAATTCTTGTAAATTGAGCAAAAGGATCACTCGACGTCTCTTTGGTAGTTTTTTTCTCTGGCATCTGGTTAACCTCCTATTTTACAATATGTTTTAATCCTTATGAAAACTATTTTACAACAAAAAAAATAAATAAATAGATTTCATTTCACGGAGTAATGTGCACGCAAAATTGTTAGTGTGTTCATTAGTTTACTCGTTTAAGTGCTGAATAGGTTAGGTATGAAATTAATTTGCCTATCTTGGAGGAAAAATCTATATCTCCATCTCTGGCATTAGCATTGTATTTGCCTAGAATTCGCGAGAAGGTAAAAAGCTTGAAGTTTCTCTTTCCGAGAGGGAATCCATAATCATGGACTATTTTGGCAAGTTTGGGAGAAATTGAATTGTAAATAAACCCCCGGATATAGTGATTATAGTGGATGGGTACTAATAGATCCATTTCAGAAGAAAATTCAACAATCTTTAAGCGATAGGGAGGAGATTGCCACAGGGCTTTGCCGTTCGCGATGATGAATTAAAGGGGACGCGGCCCTTAAAAACGAACGGGTTCAGGCTGCAATTGACAAATGGCTAAGGAGGTAGGGTGCAGGATGCACGATACATGATGCATGATGCAGGGTTCAGGATGGCAAGAGGGAATGAAGGGAAAGAGAGCGATGGAGAGGAGATTGCTTCGCAGGAGCCTGTACTGAGCCATCCGAAGTGCTCGCAATGACCCTAAATGGATTCACGATAAAAACATTCGCGGATCAAAAACTTGCTCGATGAACTTTGCATCGTCTTCAGAGAAGTCCTAATAATTCCCTCTACCTCCCCTTTACCAAAGGGGAGAAGGAAATCAGGTGGATCCCCGATAAAGGCATTCGAGAATGACCCTGAGATTGTTTCGAGACTCTGTCGCTCGCAATTGACTACCATTGAGTTTCTCATCAAGGGACACGAGGATAATATGACTAGAAATATTTCATCAGGAACGCATGTATGCGTTCCCTACAATAAAATTAAAAGGAGACGCGGTTCTTTAATGGTGTTGGATATATCAAAAAACTTATTACAATATCCCGTATCTTACAACGGTAATCTTTCACTCCCAAAAATGGCATTATAGGAAATAGGCTTGGGAATTATGTCTGAAACAAACACACGACAAAATCATAACCTCGGGCTTGGCATTCTCCTCACTGTCCTTGCCTTTCTCTCTGTCGCAATCATGAGTGCGTTTGGAAAGGCAGCCACGAAAACCGTTTCCTCTGGAGTCCTGGTATTCTTCCAGAATTCGATAAGCCTTGTTCTCCTCACTCCGTGGATTGTTCGAGGGGGAATCGGGAACCTGAAGACCGAGCACTTCTGGATCCATTTCGTACGTGGTGTTTCGGGGTTGCTTTCCCAGTACTTCATGTTTATTGCCCTCAATTATATTTCCCTTGTAGACGCCGTTCTTCTTGTCAACGCCGCCCCCCTATTCATTCCCCTCGTCGCCTGGGTCTGGCTAAAACACGGAGTCAGCGGTAGATTATGGTTTAGTCTTTTGATCGGCTTTATTGGCATTGTGTTTATAATACAACCAGGAAGGGACGTCGTTAGTTGGGCGACTTCTCTGGCGCTTGCAGCCGGCATCTTCTCGGCAATTGCGCTTGTTACCGTCGGTCGTTTAAATACCACCGAACCCTCAACACGCATTCTCTTCTACTACTTCTTGATCTCAACTATACTGACGGTGCCTTTATTAATTACCAAGTGGTCCACACCCGAACCAATAGCCTGGATTTATTTGATTGGAATTGGTCTAACCATGGCAATAGCTCAGCTTCTCCTAATCCTAGCCTATGAACAAGCCTCACCGTCACGGGTTTCTCCATTTAACTATTCCGTCGTAGTCTTTTCAGGAATAATCGGGTGGATCGTATGGAATGAAGTGCCGAACACTTTGTCGATCCTCGGAACCATACTTGTCTCGGCTGGTGGAATTCTCTCCGTTATCCATTATCATAAAAAACACAAACCCTTTCCCCTGAACCAAGCCCCGAATCTGTTAGCAAAAAAACCAGTCGCTTAGCAGAAGGGTCACGACTTTCCCATTAGTTCATATATCTCTTTATCAGACAGTCCGAAATAGTGTCCTATCTCATGTATTAATACCTCACTAACCTTATCCTCAATCTCCTTTTCATTTCTACAGATTCTCTCGATATCCTTCTGATATATGACGATTTCGTCAGGAAAGCTTGCCACCTGCCACACGCTCCTCTTCGGTAGAGGCACACCCCTGTAGAGCCCCAAAAGTAAACTATCTTTTCTCAATTTGAGTTTTTCCAGATCATCCCTGGTAGGGCAATCGTCAACGGAGATGACAACATTCTCAATTTTCTTTCTGAATTCCTCGGGAATTGCGCTGTAAGCCCTTTCCACAAGGCCTTCGAATGCCTTCTTGTCCACAATATCCGACCTTCAAAGCTTAAATATCGTCATTACACGTTTGGCACTTTTACTTTAATTCTTTATAGCGAAAACAACTGACAACGTGATCATTGACCATGCCGGCAGCCTGCATAAAGGCATAGCAGATCGTTGAACCCACGAACCTAAATCCCTTCTTCTTCAAGTCCTTGCTCATTAAATCCGATTTTTCAGTCTTCGCCGGTAATTCCTTTATGGATTTCCATCTATTTTGAATCGTTCTGTTATTTACAAACTGCCAGATATATCTATCAAACGATCCAAATTCCTTTCGAACTTCCAGAAAGGATTTGGCATTTGAAATCGTAGATTCGATTTTTAACTTATTCCTTATTATTCCGGAATCCCGGAGTAGACGATCAACCTTTGATTTGCTGAATTTCGCGATCTTAAATGGATCAAAGTCTCGGAATGCGCGCCTGATGTTCTGGCGCTTTTTCAGAATAATTGACCAACTCAGGCCAGCCTGAAAAGCGTCGAGAACCAAGAATTCGAAGAGAAGCCTGTCGTCATGAACGGGAACGCCCCATTCCTTGTCGTGATATTCAATTAATAAAGGATCGTGCCAAACCCATTCACATCGAGTTATCATGTATTGGACTTAGTCAATCAGTTACTTGAGAATAGGGCAGTACTTAACCGCATGATTAATTTTTATTCGGTCATCGACCAGGGGTCAAGAACCTTCTTCAATTGATCCTCTGGAAGAACCTTCTTCTCCATACATATCTCTCTAACCGTTTTACCGGTATCATATGCCTCTTTTGCTATCTTGGCCGCCATGTCATATCCAATTAATGGGGCCAAACTTGTGACCATAGCGAGGCTCTTCTCGATCATTTCTTCACATCGCTTCTTATCGGCTTTTATCCCGGATATGCATTTGTCGGCAAAAACCCTGGAAGAAGTAGACAGCAACCTCATAGACTCCAAAAGGTTATGTACCTGTACGGGCATCATAACGTTCAATTCAAAATTCCCAAGCATACCTCCAACCGTTATAGTTAAATCATTCCCTATAACCTGGGCAGCCACCTGACAAACCGCTTCGGGAATGACGGGATTTACTTTAGCAGGCATTATAGAGGATCCGGGCTGAACGGGTGGGATAAAGATCTCGGCTAATCCACACCGGGGACCGCTTCCAAGCCATCTAATATCGTTAGCAATCTTCATCAGGCTCACCGCCAGGTTTTTAAGAACCCCGCTCGTTTCAACAATCGCATCTTTAGAGCCCTGAGCCTCAAAATGATTTTCCGCTTCCTTGAACTTAATGCCAGTTAACCTGCTCAGTTTGCTCGCGACCATTTTAGCGAACCTCGGATGCGTATTTATACCAGTCCCTACCGCTGTCCCACCTATTGCCAATTCCGAAAGATTTACATGCGTGCCACGCAACCTTCGTATCCCATGGTCTATCATACTCGCATACCCGCCGAACTCCTGCCCCAACCTTATTGGGGTTGCGTCCTGAAGATGGGTGCGGCCAATTTTCAAGATTTTGTCGAATTCCCTTGCCTTATTTGAAAGTGACTGGTGAAGGTGTTTTAAAGCGGGAATTAAATCCTTCTCAATCGTCTCGAGAGCGGACACATGCATTGCAGCTGGATAAACATCATTACTCGATTGCCCCATGTTTACGTGATCGTTTGGGTGGACACTTCTTTTATCGCCCTTCTTTGCACCCAATACCTCGTTTGCTCGATTGGCTATAACTTCATTCGCATTCATGTTCGTAGAAGTCCCAGACCCAGTCTGAAAAACATCTAAGACAAAGTGGTCATCGAGTTTTCCATCCGCTACCTCCCTAGTCGCCTTGACTATAGCAGATCCCTTCTTATTATCTAACAGCTTTAGCTCCATATTCGCCTCAGCAGCCGCAAGCTTTATAAGACCCAGTGCCCGTATGAATTCTCTGGGCTTTGTAATTCCACTTATTGGGAAATTCTCGATCGCCCTTGCAGTTTGAGCACCATAATATGCATCGACAGGCACCTTCATGTCGCCCATAGTATCAGACTCAATTCTATGCGTTTCTTTAGCCATTATTTATGTCCTCCTTTGCTAAGCCTTAATTACGTTCAAAAGCGAATTCTGCAACCGGAAATAACAATCTATCCTAATGAATTTGCAAGTCAAATTTGAAAATCCATTAGTTGAAACCGCTGTTTCAGGATAAAAATTAGTTTATACCATACTCAGCAAAGGTATGAAAGCGATACATAACAAGAACGATACAAATGTAAAATAAATTTCCCTACTCTGAAGGAAGTAAGCCTATAGATTCCTTAACTTTTCCAAATCTCTTTGAAAGACCTTCTCTTACATCCAGCACCATGCTGAAAACCGACGGAACCAGAATTAGTGTAAATATTGTTGAAACAGTGAGTCCGCCAACCACCACACTACCCAGACCCCTATAGAATTCGGAGCCGGATCCAGGAGAAATTACCAGGGGAAGCATTCCGAAAACACTGGTCATTGTGCTCATAAAGATTGGTCTTATACGTGTCCTCACGGATTCAACTATCGCATCAGTGGTCTCGTAGCCCTCATCGCGTATGTGGTTTAGCGCTTGATGAACGATGAGTATGGCATTATTTACAACTATTCCGATAAGGATTATGAAGCCCAGCATCGTAAGAATATCGAGTGGTTGATAGGTAAAAATATTTAAAGCAAATAACCCAAGAAATCCGCCAAATGATGCCAGGGGTACGCTAAACATTATTACAAAGGGATAGAGAAAACTCTCAAATAGCGAAGCCATCAGAAGATAGGCAATCGCAGCGGCAAGGACAAAATTCCACTGAAGGGCTTTCCGAGTAACCGTTAAATCATCAGCGGTACCAGTCAGGATTGCACTATACGAACCACCGAGTTCGCCACTGCTGCGAAGCGGGTCCAGAATCTCACTATTGATAGCGTCTATAGCACTTTCGAGGGGCATTTTCTCAGGTGGTATTACCTGAATTGCAATCGTCCTCTGACGCTCATAGTGATTGATTTGCTCAGGGCCAGTGGTAACCACTACATTGGCAACCGAACCTACATTGATCATCTTACCACTATCGGTATTAACCATAAGATCCTCAATCCGGTGTGTTCGATTTGAATACTTGTCCTCGCCACGAAGCACAAGATCAATTTCGTCACCCGCGATTTGATAGTCACTTACCTTTGCACCATCAACAAGAGCATTAACCATAAAACCGAGTCCCTCATTTGTGACCCCTACATCGGATGCCCTGACACGATCCGTTACGACCTGAACCTCCGGGTTGCCCAGGTCGAGACTCGGAATAGGCCGTACCTGTGAGCCTGGAATTTTCTGTATCGCACTGAAAAAGATGTTCTGACCGAGACCAATAAGTTTCTCCAGATCAGGACCAGTGAGTTGAATATTGATTGAGCGTCCTTCACCGATTCCCCTCTGAAAAATACTGGATTGACTGACGATAGCTATCATACCGGGAATTTTACTCAGGGTTTCCTGCATTACCGGAATGAGGCCCCTCACCTTATCCGGTTCCTTAGCGCGTGCCCCCATGAACACCTGACGACCTCTTGCTACATAGAAGAGGTGTTCAATAGGGGGACCGTCAAGCTTCTTCGCCTCCGGGGAATTGACTTCTGCCTCCCAATATGGTTTTAAGTCACTTTCTATTCGTTTTCCAATTTCTGTGAATTCACCGATATTATATCCAGGAGGAGGTAGAAGGATACCAAACAAAAGATTGCGGTTTCCCTCCGGTAGGTACTCGGCTTTTGGCATCATCAGCCAGCTAAGAAGAAGTGAACCGATAGTAAAAGCACAAACCACGAGAATACGTGTTCTTGAGTCTTCAATAATTCGTCGAACAAGGCTCGCAATTCCATCTGAAATATCTTTTCCAACATGTACAAAGCCCCAAAGGTTACTAAACGCAGCCCTTTTTGTTTGTTTTGCTATTCTCAGGATTTTAGCAGATGCGGCTGGGATCACGGTAATTGATACAATAAGGCTCAGAATAACAGACACGCTTATTGCTATCGCTATATCTCGAAATAGTTGACCGGCCTGTTCCTTAATAAAGATGACCGGTAAAAACACGGCCGCGGTAGTGAGGGTGCTTGCAAGCACAGCGCCCCACACCTCCACCGTTCCATCGTACGATGCCTTGATACGCGATTTCCCCATCTGCATATGACGATAGATATTCTCCAAGACTACAATCGAATTGTCGACCACCATCCCCACCGCAAAACTCATACCGGCAAGGCTAATCACATTTATTGTCCTGCCCAGAAAAGCCATAACAACAAATGTTCCAATGACGCTTATAGGAATGGCTGTGGCTATTATGAGCGTACTGCTTCCGCTCCTTAGAAAGAGCAACAGAACAGCAATTGCCAGAAAACCGCCAATTATGAGATTTTCTTTGACAAGATCGATCGCACTCCTGATATAATTTGTTTCATCATACACATTAAAGAGAACTAATTTCTTTTCTTGTAGGAGTCCTTTGTTTAACTCATTCATCGCCTGACGAAGTCCATCCATAACCTCAATTGCATTAGCCCCGCTTTCTTTGACGGCATTTATTGCTATTGCCGGCTCGCCGTTTTGTCGGACAGCAAACTCGGGGTCCTTGTATCCAAGATTTACTTTTGCCACATCTCGAACATAAACAGGTGCGCCGTTCCTACGGGTTATAATAACGTCCTCGATATCTTCAGGAGATTCATATTGGCCAATTGTCCGTACGATATACCTTCGTTTTCCTTCATCGAAATCACCGGCGCTGTAGTTATCATTCTCCTTATCAATTGCCTGGGCCATCTCCAGTAAAGTGATGTCCCTTGCGGCCAGTGCATCAGGATCAACCATAACCTGCATCTCACGCTCACGCCCCCCGAATACATTTGACGAACCCACGCCGGGCACACGTTCAAACCTGGGCTTTATAAAATCATCTGCAAAATCATGGAATATATTTATGTCAACATCATTGCCCGCTACCGGTTTTAATATAAACCACGCCATTGCGCTTCCGCGCACATCCACACTGCTGATAACAGGCCTGTCAGCATCCTCGGGAAATTCTCTCACCTGATTGAGCTTATTCGATACATCGACAAGTGCAGCGTCTATATCAGTACCTATGAGAAACTCAAGAACAACCGTACCACTGCCATCAGAACTCTCGCTGGTCATCTCCACAACGCCTTCGACTGTTTTTAGCTCGTCTTCCTGTCTACGAACTATCTCTGTTTCCACCTCCTGGGGACTGGCTCCTTCCCATCTTGTATCAACAGTTATTCTTGGCTTTTCTACATCTGGAGTTAGCTGTACCGGGATCTTAAAAAGGGAAATAAACCCAAACAGAATTATGAAAATCACGCCTACTGCAACGCTCACTGGTTTTTTAATCGATGTGTCAACTAGTTTCATACTCTATCAATCCCAACCTGCAAGTGTAACTCCGGAAGATTCCCAATGCTCGTTTTATGATCCATGTGATCCATGATGCATGATACACGATTCATGATTCAAGCACAGTTTTTATACGCATCCTGCTTGTTGCCTGGCCCTTCCTTAATCTTTTGCTTCGGCTCCATTATGGTCCACTATTTTAACTGGCTGGTTTGGTCTAAGCCTTTCATTACCCCTTGTGACAACAAGTTGTCCCGTTTCTACGGGTCCCGTTATCTGAATCAGGTCCTTATACGCAATACCCGTATTGACCTCCACTGGGACAGCAGCCCCATCATTTACAACATAAACAAAGTTGCTCCTGTTTTGCTCAACAATTGCATCTTTAGGAACGAGCTTTACTAGTGATGGTTCACCGATCAAAAATGACACCCTCGCAACCATACCGCTTTTTATCACATCTTCATTGTTATCAACGACCACTTTAATTGGAAAGGTTCGCGATTCTGTATCAGCCTGGGGGACTATAGATGCGATTTTCCCCTCGATCGATAAATTTGGTAATGCATCAAAATTAATAGTCGCAGGGTCACCCAACCTAATCTGACTTATATAACGTTCCGGCACATCCACGTCAATTTCAGCCCTATTTATATCTATAAGCTCAACCACAGGACCTCCAACTTCGATCCATTGCCCTACTTCCGTATGTTCAGCTGTTACATTTCCATCAAACGGCGCAACTATATTGGATCTGGCGAGGTCGTAAGTGTGACTATCTATTTGGGCTTCAAGCTGTGATACTCTTGCTAACATAGCATCCTTCTCCGTCTCTGTGTCCTGGAGCTGCTGTAAAGATGCGACCCCCTTCTTATAGAGTTCTTGAAATCGTTCCAGGTTTTTCTTCGCAAGGCGGTAACGGGCTTCAGCCTCAGCCTTTTCAGCCTTTGCCTCACGAATATCAATCTCAAGTGATTTTGTACGCAACTTGGCAAGTACATCACCCTTTTTAACAATGTCGCCCTCTTCTACTGGAAAATCTTCAACCAGACCGGCTATTTCGCTTGCTATCGTACTCCTCTTGAGTGGTTCAACCGCACCTACGAGTGTTACAGGCTTTTGAAGAGTCTGTTGTTTAACTTCGGATACTACCACAGGTGCAGGCGGTGGCGCCTGCGCACGGGAATCAATTGCCTCAATCATCAATGCGGCAATTAATGACAAGGAGAGCAAACTTAATTTCTTTAGTTTCATATTTGTTTTCTTGAACATACTTAATCTTTATTTATAGAATTTATATTTTCATACCTTCAAGAAAGATTTTCACAAATGATTCCACTATGTCTTCTTGTTTAATGTTTCCCTTTCTTTTTTCCCCGAAGAGCTCCTGAACAATTATGTAATTTATTACCATACCTATAAAAGCTCGCGCCGCAACCAGCGGATTAATCTTTTTAAACGCTCCGTCTGATATTCGATCCTTGATATACTCCGAAAGCAGCGTATTTATGTATTCTACATATGTATCAAAAAACATATCCGATAATTCATGTCCTTCCAGTGCACTGTAATGTAGTAGTCTTATAAAATCGGGGTCTCTTCCACACTTATCAAACATGCGTAAAGCGATTGACCTGAATATGTACCAATCGTCTTTTGTAGCCCTATACCTTTCAAGAGGCCTTTCAATCCCAGGTTCTTCATTGATCTTCTTTTCTATAATAGAACCATAAAGATCTCGTTTTGTAGAGAAGTATCTGAAGATAAGGGCTTCGTTCACACCCGATTTCTCGGCTATTTCCTTGGTCGTCGTCCCGCTGAAACCTCTCTCGGCAAAAAGTTTCATAGCACTCCCTAAAATTTTCTCCTTTGCAACCGCTCTAGCCGTCAACGCAGACATTGTTCGTTCCCCCACATTGTAAGTAAATGCTTAGCGAAAAGTTAATAATTCTATAAGAAGATGTCAATGTATTGAATGAATTCTACTTATATTATCCTGACGAATTCAGAGACACTATCATGAAGGGCGTGTTAGTGTCTAAATGCAAATTTAGACGCGGATAGCATGCACATCTATCCGTCATTCAACATTCCTCCTATTAAAAGCTATACTGTAGAAACTACCGAGTAATTTGGGCCCCCTTTGAAGCTTTCCCTCTAAAACCAGGTATCAGATGTCGAACAGAAAGATTTTGCATTTTAGTTTGTACAGTGTCCATGTAAGTATAGAAAACTGGTGTAAGATAAAGGGTGATCAGTTGTGAAAACAGCAGACCGCCGAGCACCGCGAGACCCAATGGACGGCGTGTGTCCGCTCCAGCACCAAGACCTATAGCGATCGGCAGAGCACCGAACAGAGCCGCCATGGTAGTCATCATGATGGGGCGAAACCTTATCAAGCAGCCCTGGTAAATGGCTTCTATCGGACTCTTACCTTCTACTCTTTGGGCATGAAGAGCAAAATCAATCTGCATTATGGCATTTTTCTTAACGATTCCTACGAGCATAATAAGACCCACAAAGCCATACACTCCCAGGTCAACATGAAAAATCAATAGCATCAGCAGTGCTCCCAATCCCGCCGATGGGAGTCCTGAAAGAATAGTCAGCGGATGAATAAAGCTCTCATAAAGGATTCCGAGAATCAAATAAATTATCAGAACTGAAAAAACCAACAGGAGACCCAAGTCACCCAATGATTTTTGAAATTCTTGCGCAGTGCCCTGAAACGACGAAGTAACACTTGCTGGGAGGACATCACGAGCAATTTCGTTTACCTTTGCCAAAGCCTGGCCCAATGAGATATCCGGCTTCAGATTAAATGAAATGGTCACAGACGGGAATTGACCATTATGGTTGATTGTGAGAGGACCGACATTCTCCTTTAATTTCGCTACAGAATCCAAACGAATCAGGTGTTGATTTGCCGAACTTACATATATCATGGACAGGACATTTGGATTTTCCTGATATTGTGGTTCAAGCTCCATGATCACCTTATACTGGTTATTGGGTGCATATATCGTTGAAACCCATCTGTCACCGTAGGCATCAAATAGCGCATTTTCAATTTTACTCGCAGTCAATCCGAGGCTCGAAGCCTTGTCTCGGTTAATTTCAACGCTTACCTGAGGATTTTTAATTTGGAGATCGCTTGTAACATCCTCTAGTTCCGGCACCTCATGTAATCTATCTTCCAAAGTTGTAGCACTACGATAAAGTTGCTCTGTATCCGGACTTTGCAATGTAAATTGGTATAGACTCTTTGTCAGTTGACCACCGACGCGTATCTCAGGAGGGTCCTGCATATAGACTTTAATTCCTGGAATCTCAGCCACGTTAGGTCTTAATTCCTCTATCACCTGTTCAACATTCAAACGACGATTCGGCTTTAGATGTATAAACATAATACCCTGATTAAGACCAGCAGTGAGATTCCTACCGCCGACACTTGAGTAAAAATCCCTGACGTTTGGATCCCTGCGAATTGTGTCAGCAACTTGCTCTTGAAGCCTCACCATCTGATCATAAGAGGTTCCCTGTTGAGACTCGGTAAATACTAGAATCGTACCTTGATCCTCATTTGGAAGAAAACCCTTTGGAATAACAACAAAAAGAAAAGCAGTCACAAGAAGGACAATTCCGGCAATCGACATGGTGATCAGGCGATGGGTCAGAACCCATTTTAGACTCCTCTCATAAATAATATTCAAACCATTGAATAAATGTTCGGTCATATAATAAAAACGCCCGTGCGCCTCCTCGTATGCGGGACGCATGAAACGGCTAGATAGCATAGGTGTAAGGGTTAAAGAGACAAAACCGGATATCAGAACCGCGACAAAAATCGTTACCCCAAACTCCCGAAACAACCGTCCTACAATTCCCCCCATGAAAAGTACAGGAATAAACACCGCTGCAAGCGAAAGTGTCATAGATACAATCGTAAAGCTAATTTCCCTCGCCCCATCTAACGCTGCCTGGAAAGGTCTCTTCCCCATCTCCATATGTCGAACTATATTCTCCAGCATCACGATGGCGTCATCTATCACGAATCCAATTGCCAGGATGAGTGCCATTAAAGACAGATTGTTAAGCGAATAACCCAAAAAATACATCACCGCAAAGGTCCCTATGATCGACATCGGAAGCGCCAGGCTTGGAATGATGGTCGCGGAGAGGTTTCGCAGGAAAACGAAGATAACCGCGATCACCAGAAATAGAGTCAGGAGCATCGTAAATTTCACGTCGTTTATTGAATGCAGGATTGACTCGGAGCGGTCATAGAGTACATGCAATTCCACTGAGGGTGGTAGAAAAGACTCGAACTTAGGCAAGAGGGCTTTAACGGCGTCCGCAACCTCGACGGTATTGGTTCCTGGCTGGCGTTGAACTGCGAGTACTATCGAGCGCTGGCTTCCATCATTGTCCACGTACCAAGCTGCCGTTTTGTCATCTTCGACACCGTCCATGACTCTACCTAATTCTTCAAGCCTCACGGGTGAACCATCTCTGTAAGCGACAATAATGGGACGATACGCAGATGCCTCATAGAGCTGGCCGCTTGCCAGAACGGTAAATGCCTTATTAGGACCGTGAAGTGTCCCTGTAGGAAGGTTTACATTTTCGTTGCGAAGCGCTTCTTCCACCTCGTTAAGGCCTATCCCCTTACTCGCAAGCTCATGGGGATCTAGCTGAACGCGGACTGCGTATTTTTGTGGTCCGAAAATTGCGACCTGCGCCACGCCCTTCACCATGGAGATACGCTGGGCCATCAGAGTATCCGCATACTCGTTGAGCTCCCATAGCGGTATGGTATCAGAGTTGAGAGATAGATACAGAATTGGTTGGTCAGCAGGGTTGACCTTGCGATATGTAGGCGGCTGCGGCATATCCTGGGGTAGAAAAGGAGCAGCCTGTGAGATTGCCGTCTGAACGTCTTGAGCCGCGGCGTCGATATTCCTCCTGAGATCGAACTGGAGCGTAACCTGCGTGGAACCTAAGGAACTCGTCGAAGTCATGGCATTTAAACCCTCTATCGTTGAAAACTGGCGCTCGAGCGGGACAGCAACCGAGGACGCCATGGTCTCGGGACTAGCTCCCGGCAGCGCCGCACTAACCAGGAGAACAGGAATATCAACGTTCGGAAGATCGCTTACGGGAAGAAGCCTGTAACCCACAAAACCAAAGAGCAGTATTGCAACCATAAGCAGAGTGGTCGTAACGGGGCGACGTATGAAGATTTCAGCGAGATTCATAATGATCTTCTTTCCTTATACATATACTGAGAATGCATTTCGATCACCTTCAAGGATTCACAATTGATGAATTCAACTGAGCATCGGTTTCCGTTTCATTTTTGATTTCAATCCTCATACCCGGAGCCAGATTTAATTGACCACTGGTTACAACCCTTTGACCAGGATCAACCCCTTTCTCAATGACGGATTCCCTTTCGAGCCTTCTGCTCACGATGATCGGACGAGATTCAACACTAAGATCCGGCTTCACGACATACACGTAATTCCCCCTCTGACCTTCTTGAATTGCGCTGTTAGGAACCAACACGGCGTTGCGCTGAGTGTCTAGGGTCAAAACAACGTTTACAAATTGTCCCGGCCAAAGGCCCTCATCTTCGTTTGAAAAGACTGCCTTTAATAAAATTGTTCCTGTTGTGACATCAACCTCATTGTCTATAAAGGTAAGTCTACCACTCGCGGAATTCTGCTTAACGTCACCAGCACTAGCATTTAATTGCGTCCCTCCTGATCGAACTATCGGTATAGAGCCATTGTCGCTAGGAATACTCGCCATAACCGGTAGATCATTCTCGGTAGTCATGCTTCTCCGTATCGCCGGAAGCATCTGTTCCGGAACGGAAAACTCCACGTATATCGGCCTAATCTGGTTAATCACCGCGAGAACGGTATCATTTTCCTTGACCACGTTACCCCGGTTGACCATAAGTTTTCCAATGCGTCCATCGATGGGAGAACGAATATGGCAGAACTCGAGTTGAAGTTTTGCGTTTTCAACCGCCGATTCATCGGCACTTACCGTAGCTTTTAGTGCTTCGAAATTGGTTGTATTATTGTCATATTGCTCTTTAGATACCACCCCTCTTTTGAACAATTCCCCGTACCGTCGAGCAGTTAATTTAGCATCATTGGCCATTGCAGTGTCTTTGGCAAGGTTAGCTTTTGCCTGGCTTAGAACCGCTATGTATGGACGGGGATCAATCAGGAAGATAAGCTCTCCCTTCTTTACTTCTTGTCCCTCATTGAAATAGACCTCCGATAAACCGCCCTTAACTTGACTCTTAACCAAAACCTTTGAAAAAGCCTCTACGTTGCCGATGGAGTTTATTTGCACTGGTACATCTTTTTGGACAACGTAGGCGACTGTTACTGGCACAGAAGCCCCACCCGAGGTCTCGTCCGTACTGGTGTGGTCCTTGGAGCATGCTACCAGCAAAACCAAACCCATTAGAACGGAAACGATTGACCCTAAGTACATGCGTCTCATTTCATATCTCCAATTTAAAAATTCTTCTCGATGATTTAAACACTTAATGGAATTAAATCGCCGATTCTTGAATCCAAATATAATCGTTGTTTTTCATTTGTCTTTTATGCCATAAAGAAAAACATCGGTGAAACATCCGACCGCTTCTTCATCTGTAAACTTTTCGTTAGTTGTGTCTCCGAATAATTCCCGAGCAATTATATAATTCGATACCATTCCAATAAAAGCACGCCCCGCAAATAGAGTATTTACCTTTCTAAATGATCCTTCTTTAATTCCTTTTTCTATGTAGTCGGAAAGTAGCGTTCTGAGATTCTTCACGTAGGTTTCAAAAAACATGGTTGATAGCTCATGGCCCTCGAGGGCGCTGAAATAAAGTAACCTTACGAATGCGGCGTCCACCCTTGCCTTTTCAATCATTCTTCTTGCGAGAGATTCAAAAATCTGCCAATCATGCGTCTTATCTTGAGAACCCTCAAGTGGTAGTTCGAGGCTAGGCTCCTCCCTGATTTTTCTCTCAATAATCGCACTATAAAGATCTCTCTTAGTACTAAAATAACGAAAAATCAGCGCCTCGTTAACACCAGCCAATTCTGAGATTTCCTTTGTCGTTGTACCATTGAACCCCTTCTCAGAGAAAAGTTTAATTGCCGTTTCGAGAATTTTTTCCCGCGCCTTCACTTTCACCCTTTCCGTTGACATTGCACACCCGAAGATAGAGTAAGTAACTACTTACTTACCAATAAGCTACCATCGCACTTGCCCGGTGTCAAGAAGCGCAAATTACATAAAGAATCGATACATACCATGGAGATCTGATCATAAGATCTCTAGATTACAATATGGACGCAAGCAACCCCAGGATAGGTTGAAATTTGTGTCGCAGTTGCCAGGTTTAACTAGTGAATTCCCTGGCCTGTCATTCGCTTTCCTCAGTGCAGGCTACCACGAAGGAGCTTTGAGAGATTCTGTAGTTACATCGGTGAAAACAAAAGACAGAGAAAAGATTTCTCATATTCATTCGAAATGACAACTTTTCTCTGTCATCATGTTACCCCAGTCTGTCATCTCGAGCGCCGGCGAGAGATCTTGTAGTTCAGTCGGCAAATACAAAGACAAACGAATGATTTCTCCTTACAATCGCAACATTGAGTTCTCATGAAACTCGCACCGTAATAATGCCAAAGCTTCTGGTAATTAGATAGAGAACTAAAGTGGATTACCTGATTATTAATTCATTGTCGCTAGGGCTCATATTTTGGATAGGGTTATAAATATCAGATATAATACTTTACAACTTATCGAACCTTAAGGAGAGGAAAATATGGCAAGTGACGGAATCTTACAATTAGACGATTCACTCTTTGACAGCGAAGTACTAAAAAGCGACATCCCGGTTCTGGTAGATTTCTGGGCTCCGTGGTGCGGACCCTGCAGAATTATAGCGCCTTTAGTCGAAGAGATTTCGAGTTCATATTCGGGTCGAATCAAAGTTGGCAAACTTAATGTGGACGAGAATCATGAAACCACAATGAAGTACGGAATCAGAAGCATTCCAACCATCATAATTTTTAAAAATGGGCAGGTCTTTGAGCAGGTAATCGGCGCAGTCCCAAAGACCGAAATTGAAAGATTGATAAATAAGGCTCTTTAATAGTTAATTTTAGAGTAAAATTTATCTCTGAATTATCAGGAGGCTTCATAAATTATCGAGTAGTTTTTGAGTCTTGCATAGACCCCACCCTTCAGCATCAGATAGTGCAATCGATAACAATTCCATTTGTGAGACCCTTAAATTAATCAAATGGTTATCTGCTAGAAAATTAGTATTTTCTGGCAAATTTGCGAAATTACGTTTGACACACAACCAATCATCCATATCTATTCTATATAGACCCGTGAACCACCCTGCTATCAAGCTGGGAAAATTCACCTCTTTCAATTTCACGGATGTTAGTGTCCCTGGAGTCTAAGCAAACCTTTATGTGATCATATGCCTTCCAGGGATCAACCTTGGTACCACAAGTGAATATATCTACGGCTGCGTAATGGAATTCTGGCCACGTGTGAATCGCGATATGAGATTCGGCAATGACAACTATACCACTAACGCCCTGAGGAGCGTAGTTGTGAAATGAACTCTCCAGCACTGTCGCACCACAAATATTTGCAGCTTCTATCATAACTCCTTCTATCTTTTCCTTGTGGTTTAGTACATTAGGGTCACACCTATGGTATTCTACCAAAAAATGCCTCCCTAGGGCCTTCAATCTTACCTCCTTTTTTAGTTATTTCCCATGATTATGGGTCGTTAAAATATACCTTAAAACCTAAAATGTCAAACTTAGGACGCCACAGTCTATAGTGATAGATAATGACCCCCCTCTTTGTACTACCCCAATATAACCAAGATTTACCTCCGACAAAACTTCTCATCGCAATTTGTGTACGACAATTTCTTAAGTAACCTTTAGACCAAAACGAAAAACTCATATTTGAAACCGTTCATCAAGGAGGATAAAAGCGTTGGGGAAATATATAATGCTTAGCACACTGACAGATGAAGGAAGAAAAACTATCAAGATGAGACCGGAAAGGATTAAAGAGGTAAATAAGGAAATTGAAAAGATGGGAGTAAAGGTACTGGAGCAATATGCTGTTCTTGGGCCTTACGACTTCGTAAATATAGTAGAGGCAGTAAACAACGAGACCATTTCAAGGGTCTCCATCGAACTAGGCTCACGCGGTACAGTAAAAATAATGACACTGGCTGCAATACCAATAGACAAATTTGAAAAAAAACTGTCTAAATAGATCTTAATAATCAAAGGGAAAGCAACATTGAATAATTAAATATGGAGCTTGTCTAGAACAGAGTTAACGATATCTGAGAATACCCCTGATAATACGCCTCAAATCCCCA
>JBAUII010000061.1:0-26912 GCA_049682815.1 Thermodesulfobacteriota bacterium
GATATAGGCTGATCCTGATTTATGAGAGATCTGCGGGGTCTAACCTTGAAATAATTGATTCATTAAATATACTTAAATTATGGCACGACCAATACGTATCGAATACCCCGGCGCAGTTTATTACATCACTAGCAGAGGTAACGCAAAACGACCCGTCTTTAGAGATGACCAAGATCGGAAAGACTTTCTTGAGTTGCTGGGTCTATTGGTTGATCGTTTCAAATGGCGTTGTCACGCTTACTGCTTGATGAATAATCATTACCACCTTTTAATTGAAACACCAAAGGCCAATCTGTCACAAGGAATGCGTCAATTAAATGGTATATACACTCAGAATTTTAATCGGAGGCATCGACGAGCGGGTCATGTTTTTCAGGGAAGGTTTAAGGGTATTTTAATCGACAAGAAAAATTATCTCCTTGACCTCGCCACCCACATGGTGTTGAATCCAGTTCGCTTGAGAACGGTGAAATCTCCCGTGAATTACAAATGGAGCAATTACAGAGCAACCGCCGGTATTGTGAAAGCACCCCCGTTTTTAACTACAGAGTGGATACTCTCACGGTTTGGAAAGCAATTGAAGACCGCTCATGAAAAATACAGATCCCACGTTAAGGAGGCAATCAAAAAGCCAAAGCCATGGAGCAGAATAAGAAGACAGGTTCTTCTTGGGGATGAAAAATTCGTATCGGGCCTTGAGCCTTACCTTAAGGGGGTAAAGAAAAAAGAGAAATTGACACAGAAAAAGAAGGTCGCAGAACGTCCCTCCTTGAGAAAATTATTCGACAAAGCTGGAAGTAAGTCCAAGAAGACAAGAGACCGTATCATAAGAGACGCTCATTTGAAATATGGATATACTTTGGCAGAAATCGGGAAACTTCTTGGACTGCACTATAGTACAATAAGCAAGATAGTAAATGAGGTAAAATAACCAGTTATTTCCCAGCCTAAACAAGAAAATCTTGATTGTGACAGTAGAGCACTTTATTTCATTCGCAATGAAATCTTGTTACGAGCGATCTAATGCGGAAAGCAATCAGCAGGTCAAAATTCCATCTCTCCGCTTAAAAATGTGACAGCCTTTCCCAGAAGTAAAACTCGCTTACCACTTATGCTAACGCGCATGAAACCTCCCCGCGGTGAGGCCTGATAGGCAAAGAACTCATTTTTGTTTAACCTTTCCTTCCAGAAGGGCGCCAGGCAACAGTGGGCGGAACCCGTAACATGATCCTCATCAATTCCAGCCGCCGGGGCGAAGAACCTTGACACAAAATCATAATTACCGGACTTGGCAACACTTGTTACGATCAATCCCCTAACCGGCATCTTTTTAATAAGAGATAAGTCAGGTCTCAATTCTCTCAAAGTCTTCTCAGATTTGACCTCGACCAAATAATCAAATCTGTTTTTACCAACATATACAGGAATAACACCCAACGCCTTCGCAATAAAATTGGGGGTAGTTACCTTTTTTGCAGGCTCGGAGGGAAAATCGAGCTCGATCCAATCATTTTTTCTCTTTGCGGTAAGTAATCCGCTATTCGAAAAAAAGCGTGCCTGACTATTAGGCTTTAGATAACCACGTTCCCATAGAATATGTGCGCTGGCAAGTGTGGCATGGCCGCAGAGATCAATTTCAACAACAGGTGAGAACCATCTAAGCCTGAATCCTTCACCCTCCTTTAGTAAAAATGCAGTCTCTGCAACATTTAACTCCGTCGCAACGCTCTGCAACCACTTAGCACTTTTGGGGGCAGACAAAATACAGACTCCTGCGGGATTTCCTGAGAACAGTGTGTCTGTAAACGCATTCACCTGAAAAATAGGCAAGCCCATTTGAATTCACCTACTAATATGGAAAGGAAATCATAAGTACTCAATTGATTTTGACGGTTCTGGTTTTAGTTTTCAAAACCTTAATTGCATCCTGAATACCGGCTAGTGTGAGAGGGTACATTCGGTTCTCCATAAACTCCCTTAGCATTTGAATAGATTGCGTATATCTCCAATAGTCCACCGGGACAGGGTTTAGCCACACCATGTGGGGATATTGATTCTTAAGCCTCGTCAACCAGGTAAAGCCGGACTCATCATTGTCATGCTCAACGCTTCCATTTGTATACATCAACTCATAAGGAGACATGGATGCATCACCAACCAAAATGACCTTATAATCACTGTTATACTTATGCAGAACCTCAAAGGTGGGAATTCGCTCATCCCAGCGCCTGGTATTATCCCTCCAGACCGATTCATATAAGCAATTATGAAAATAGAAATACTCGAGGTGCTTGAATTCGTATTTTGCTGCTGAGAACAGCTGTGCGCAAGTCTCAATGTGATCATCCATTGAGCCGCCTACATCGAGAAATAATAAAACCTTTACATTGTTCTTTCTGGATGGGATCATTTCTAATTCAAGAACACCTGCATTTTTAGAAGTTTTTTCAATGGTTTTATCCAGATCGAGCTCCTCTTCCCTGCCCTCGCGAGTGAGTAAACGCAATTTTTTTAAAGCCATTTTCATATTTCGCGTATTAAGCTCAACGCTGTCGTCGAGGTTTTTAAACTCTCTTTTATCCCAGACCTTCACTGCACGACGGTTCCTGCTTTCAGTCTGTCCGATTCTGATGCCTTCGGGATTATAGCCATATGCTCCAAAAGGAGACGTCCCACCCGTCCCAATCCATTTGCTCCCGCCCGCATGTCTCTTTTTCTGCTCACTCATCAGCTCCTTAAGACGGTCCATCAATTTATCCAACCCACCCATTGCTTTGATCAATGCCATATCTTCCTCGGTTAATATCCTCTCCATACCCCTTCTGAGCCATTCTTCGGGGATCTTCGTAAATTGCTCGTTGTCAATTGTCTCTATCCCCCTGAAATACCTCCCGAATAGGACATCGAAACGATCTATATGCTGTTCGTGTTTGATTAAGACAGAACGACTCAGGTAATAAAAGTCATCAACGTTATATTCTACAATGTCGCTGTCTAACGCTTCGAGAAGGGTCAGGTATTCATTTATTGTGACCGGCAAGCCATCGTTCTTCAGCAATAGGAAAAAGTCTAAAAACATCTTCTATAATTTGCTTCTAATTTAAAAATTATAAAAACTATCTTCTAAACCGATACCTCATATTTCCTAATAGTTCATGATCTTGCTCATTCTTGAGTAGGGAACCTGAATAGGGCGGCATTCCCTTAGTTAGATCGATAGAAGACAACTCCTTTGATGTAATTTTTCCGAAAATTAGCAACTTCAACCAGTCAATCAGTTCACTTGTGGATGGCCGTTTCTTTAATCCGGGAATTTCTCTCATTTCATAAAAGAGCCTCAGAGCACTATCGACCAATTTATTCTCCAGACCGGGATAATGAACATTTACTATAGCTGTTAACGTTTCCTTATCTGGAAAGCTAATATAGTGGAAAAAGCACCTCCTTAGAAAAGCATCGGGAAGTTCCTTTTCATTGTTCGACGTTATTACAATAATAGGCCGGTGCGTGGCTACTACCGTGAGTTGCAATTCATAACAATAAAATTCCATCCTGTCCAGCTCTAAAAGCAAATCGTTAGGGAATTCTATATCCGCCTTGTCAATCTCATCAATCAATAAAACAACCTGCTCGTCCGACTCAAACGCCTCCCATAATTTCCCTCGTTTTATGTAGTTAGCTATATTCTCTACTCCTTCGTAACCAAGTTGAGAATCTCTGAGTCTTGATACTGTGTCATATTCATACAGTCCCTGTTGGGCGGTCGAAGTGGATTTTATATGCCATGAAATGAGGTTTTTATTTAATGCCTTTGCTATCTCAAATGCTAAAAGCGTTTTACCTGTTCCGGGCTCACCCTTGATTAATAATGGTCTCTGTAGTGTTATAGCGGCATTCACCGATAAATCCAGTTCCCTGGTTGAAATGTATGTATCAGTACCCTGAAATTTCATCTAAGCGCATCCCTCTTTCTTTTTAAAAGTATTCTTTAATAAAACCGACATGAATATTTTTGAAAAGGTAAATTATACTGTCGGATATAATTATAATCAAACATTGGACCCCGGATATGTCGGGAATATAGACGCAATATTTTGCGTCTCTACATAAAAAAAAGAAACATTCAGCCTTTGAGGATTTGGCTACGCTCAGGGTCGGGATGCCCGGGTGAAAACGCCAACCCCAACACAATATCATGATATTATTTTAACCCGTTCATCCTGAGCTCCGTCGAAGGATGTCATGCCTTGTGTAATTTCACACTTCGACACGCTCAGTGTGGACGGGCTTTTCCCCAACTGTCCCATCCTGAATACCGAGTTTATCCGACGCCACAGGCGGGACATTCTTGTCCCGCAATTCGATGGAATCAATTTCTCTCGATCCTCTAGTGAAGACGCATAATCCCTTCCCCCTTTCATAAAGGGGGAAGGCTAGGATGGGGGTTAACAGAGAATGACTAGAAACGCACGAGCAAATCGATTGAGAGGTTGTACTGCTCCCCTATTGTCAAGCAGGATTTAAGTTGGAATTATGTGATTCATATCTCGTTCAAACTGGCTTTACGAGCAAGAAACAGGGGAATCGTATGGTTCCTATCGGCTTGTATTGGTTTTTTTGCATTGTCCGTATTGTAAAAAACAGGCGCTGCTCTCCATTTAGTATGGATTCAAGGTTAATAACTACTCCGGAAATGTATCATTAGCGAATCCCACCCCTAATAGTGTTTTCTATTTATTGTTAGGCTTCGTAGTTCCGAAGGGGCAGTTCTTTTTTTGATTCGTCAAATATTGTAATTCAAGGTATAAAATTTTAGTATACTTATATATAGCATACAAAATCGTTAGGAGGATTGGAATGAAATTAACTAAACCGCATGCGTTCGCTTTTGTACTCCTCTTGTTCTTTATGTCCATAGGGGGCTGTAACGATAGTGGGAATTCCGGTGATGCGGATCTTCCTACTTTAGTACCTTTTGATTTGAATGTCGCTGTGGAGCTGGGGACCCTGAGCCTTGTAGCTTATGACCAGCGTCTTCAGTGTATTAACGGTGACACCATCACGGTGCCGGAAGGTTTCAAATTACAGGAGGTCATTTATCAGCAGGTAGGCTCCAGTGGAGATAGTGGTTGTAAGGATGATCCTAAGATAATACCCATAGCATTTATCGCCACGAAAGATGATCATATCTATCTCTCTTTTAGAGGGACTGCCAGCTTTTCAGATATGCTTGCAGACTCGCAGATCGAGGAAGAGCCGTTTACTTTCTTCAATGACGATCCCGCAAACAATGCGAAGGTACACAAAGGATTCAACGAATTATATAAGGCAATCCGGAAGCCTATATTTGAAAAGATAGAAGCTTTGTCGAATGAGATGGAAGCCGGCGCGCTCAAATACAATACACTGTTTGTTACCGGGCACAGCCTGGGGGCCGCACTCGCAGTGCTTGCAGTGCCCGACCTTAAGGAGGATATTGAGAATCTGCCGCCGGTGGTAATGTACAACTTTGCCGGACCGAGCGTGGGGAATCCTGATTTTGTAGATCTATATACGCACTCCGTAAGCGCAAGCTGGAGGGTGGCGAACACCAAAGACGTTTTTCCGAAACTACCCCCGACAACGCTGAATTGCGACAAATTTAGGTATGAGCATGCCGCAAGTGAACGGGATATTACATTCGGGGGTAATCTTCCAGCTCTGCCTAAATTCAGTTGCAAACATACTGGTATTATAGAAGGTCAGATTTTGATGTATCTATTAGATAATGAAACTCAGGTGGAGATAAATCACAGCATGTGTACGTACCATGACACTCTTTGTGAAGAGCTCGTGGGCAATGAAGATTGTGCGGATACCACAGACAATTCGCTCCATTGCACCCAATCTGAGTAGTCAGATCGAACTATCCCGAATTAATGTTGAAATAAGCGTTTACTTTTGTGTACTGGTTACCTTAGGTCAAGTGGCGGTTTTATGTGAAGAATGATTGGCGTAATACTCCTCTTCTGCCTGAGCCGGTGTGCGGTATCCAAGAGCCGAATGAAGGTAACTACCGTTGTAATACTCAACCCACCTATCCAGTTCACCGCTAAGCTCTCTTTCATTTTCCCATTCCCTTAACCAAAAGAACTCCTCTTTCATCGTTCTTATCATTCTTTCTGTATCCGCATTCCCTTTAGGGTTGTTGTATCTGGTAAATACTTGCTGTATTCCCAGATTGGAACAAGCTCTCATAAAGCTTAGGGAAGTAGGCTGGCAACCGTTATCACTCATCAAATTAAGTCTATTTCCCCTCACTCCTTCAGGGAACTCCCTTTTAAGTCCTTTCTCTAAGGCTTCCAGCCACTCTGCACTCCTTGCTTGTCTTCCACTATAGTGACCTACAATCTTTTTCGTATACCGGTCCAATACTATTCCTACATATACCCAGCCTCTGTCAGTCATCACCTTTGTCATATCTATTCGCCACCACTGTCTGGGTCTATCGGGTCTTGGCTTTGGTCTCTCTGATACCCTCTTTGCTATTAGCCTCGTATTCGATTTAACAGTAAGGTTATGCTCACTCATTAACCTGTATACACGCTTCTTGTTCACTATTAATCCGTCTATATATCTCAGATAAGCCCATACTCTTCTATAACCCCAGAAAGGATGTTCTGCTTTTATATCTTTTATCCTTTCAAGTATGTATTCGTTACGAAGAATTACAGAGTCAGAGGTATTTCTCATATAAACTCGTCCTCTGTTTTTTTTAATTCAACGGTGAGCGAGCCGATTATTTGCTTTAGCTCCTGATTTTTCTTACGCAGAAGGTTGACTTCTCCACCGTCTTTCTTGGATTCAAACGCTCTGTGAGCTTCAGATAAAAATTTATCAGCCAGGTGTAGTATTGGTTCTGATGTATTCCGTACTCGTTGCATATCTCTGAAACTGGTCTTCCAGATAAACCTTCGAGTACTATCTTGGTCTTAGTTTTAGAGTCCCATCTCCTTCGCTTCATGACTGCTCTCCCATTGTGTTTTATAGTTATTTTACTAGCTTAATTCTACTAGCTTCTTAATGGGGAGCAGTATAAGGTTAACCCCCACCTTAATCCTCCCCCAAAGTATTGGGGGAGGAGAAATTGGAGTAAAATGGCATAAGCCTAGATATAGCCTCCGCGATTCGCCGTTGGACCTCGGCCATATGTTCCTCGCTCGAATACTTTTGCCGGGGCCAGAAAAAACCTTTTAATCCATCACCTTTATTTCTAGGAACAATGTGAACGTGAAGGTGGGGTATGCTTTGGCTGACACGGTTATTCATGGCTATGAATGTACCCTGAGATTCCATTGCTTTTTCAACCGCTTTTGACAATAATTGCACATTAGTAAAAAATAGCCCGATTAAATCCTCTGGTAGGTCCCCGATTGTGATGTGATGCTTTTTGGGCATGAGAAGAACATGTCCGGGGAAAAGGGGTCTGTGGTCAAGGATACCAATAGAGATTCTATCTTCAAAAACCCTGTAGGCCTCAAGCTCTTCCCTTGTAATTTTACAAAACTTACATTTTTCAGAAAATATGAGAGAATATTCTGGTTCATTTCGTTTCAAATCGTCCTCTATATAAAAACGAAAAATCCCTATTATCTCATCCTTTGACAGTTCGACATGCTCACTGCTCGGGATGATCGGGCTAAATTAAAAAATGGGGACTGTCCCGCGGTGGACTGTCCCCATTTTTTACTATGAATGCTTCTCAAGATACTCCTTTAAGGCTTCCGCGTTATTGTATTTCTCTTCCTTCGCACTAAAGACTAACGTAAGATTGCCCTTCTTCGCACGATTTAAAACTTCTTTTACCAATTCCGATTTATGATCTAATTCAGAAAAATATCGAATTTTAAATTCGTCCCACTTCTCAGGATCATGATTAAACCATTTTCTCAGCTCGTTGCTAGGTGCAATATCTTTTAACCAAATGTCTACCGAAGCATCCTCCTTTGAAACAGCACGGGGCCACAGACGATCGACCAGAATCCTTATTCCATCTTCTTTCGAATGCCCGTCATATACTCTCTTTACCTTAATCGCCATAGCACGAATCGATAACAATATTTTACATTAACGCAGATAAATTCGATCGGCGACCCTCCCTCGATTATTCTGAGGATACGTCAGGTCGCCAGAAGAGAAGACAAAAAGGTGGAGGACTAAAGTCCTCCGCTACAATCTCCGCTACAACCTTTCAAAAAATGGGGACCGTCCGCCGCGGGACAGTCCCATTTTTAGTCGAAAACCAGAGTGCGATTATCATGAATCAGGATCTTTCTTTCGAGGTGATAAGAGATCGCCCGTGAGAGAACTAGCTTTTCAAGGTCACGCCCCTTTCTGATCATATCTTCGACCGAGTTTTTGTGACTGACTCGGACTACATCCTGTTCTATAATCGGACCTGAATCCAAATCAGGGGTTACATAATGGCTGGTGGCTCCGATAATCTTCACTCCGCGCTCATGAGCCGAATGATAAGGCTTTGCACCAGGAAACGCAGGCAGAAATGAATGATGAATATTGATTATTCTGTTTTCAAATTTTGCTACGAAATTCTCAGTTAATATCTGCATGTAGCGAGCAAGAACAATAAAGTCAATCTTATATTTTCGTAAGAGCTTAAGCTGCTTTACTTCCTGTTCACGCTTGTTTTCTTTATTGATTGGAAACACATGATAATCGATTCCAAAATTATTGGCCACCGATTCCAAGTCGGGGTGATTGCTTATGATCAGAGGCACCTCAACAGCCCATTCATTTGATTGATATCTTGATAAAATATCATACAAACAGTGTGGGAGCTTAGATACAAATATAGCCATGCGTGGCGTTTCATCCGAGAAGTAGTGCCTCCACTTCATTTCAAACCTTTGTGCAACCAGAGTATCGAAATATTCTCCGATTTTCTCTCTAGGAATTGCGAAACCCTTTAGATCCCACTCGACCCTCATAAAAAAGACCTGCTTCTCGGAATCAACATGTTGATCGAGAGTGAGAATATTACCGTTATTTTTGAATATAAATTCCGTCACCGATGCAACAAGCCCTTTCCTATCCGGACAATCAATTAAAAGGATAACGGATTGAGATCTATTCATTTCCCTATTTGCATTCGGCATAAAGCTTCATCGGCAAGTGATTGCATTCGTATATTCAAATATATAATTTTTTATCACTTAATAAAAGATTTATAGCGGAGTTACAATCTTAATGGGTTAAAAAATGTGATAAGGAAAAGACTTACTTAAGCGATTCATTCCCGATGTATTATTTTTAATGAAAATAAATATTAAATTAGTCAATCTCCTCGGGGGCCTTAAGAACCTATGCCTAGAGCTCACTCACCATCATTTTTTTTCCAGAACAAGGTTAAACACAGACGAATCGATATCAACCATATGCCTAAACCTCTCGTGCACAGCGATATAAATCCTGTCCCCATAACGTGAAAGACGATTCAATAGGCTATGCAGATGTTGACGCTGGGTTTCGTGGAACTCTTCAATATTAAGAGTAATTGAGGAAGATGTGTTTTTTAAAAACTTTTCAAGGTGAGGAGCAGCACTTACGAAGAAATCTCCGTCCTTCAGGCCCTTTATTGAAATCGAAAGGTTGGACGCAGCATGCCTTACCTTTTTCAGCGACACCTCAAGAGCGCCATGGGTAAGATAGCCCTCAAAAGCATTCTCCAGTGCACCTTTATAATTATCAGTCAAGCTATGAGCTTTCTCGTATTCTTTAACAAAATGGCGATCTATATAACTTCTCATGCTAATCCCAACGACCCAATCCTGAATAACGACCGGAATTTGACTGGGTTTAGTGAATGGAAACGACCGAATGAAATGGTAGATTCTAGAGGGGCCCCCTGCCAAAATGCCTCTTATCATGATCTTAACCAGCGAGCTCAATTGATTTCCTAGCGGATACTGATTTCTGTATAATGGGTCTTGGAGGTAACGGGTTTTATTCTTGATCTTATCCGCGATGCAACGGTCATCCAGCAATCGATAAAAAAGATCGTGGTAGCCATTAACCAGCTCATCATAGCTCATGTTCTTAGGAATAACGTTCGTGGCTAGCTTCGTGTGATCAATATATTTGTCGTCGTGTTCAAGAACGAGTCTTCCGTCCTTCTTTAACCTATCAAAGAGCGGAGTTTTAGGAATAGCCATCAGGAGACCGACCATAGAAGATTGAATTCCCGATTTAGTTATAAAGTTATACTGCAGGTCGAATGTCTTAATTGTGTCATTATCAAACCCAATGATAAATCCCGCAAGAACTTCTATTCCGTATGAATATATTTTTCTCACCGAGGTCAATATGTCGGCACGGGTATTCTGAAATTTTAGGGTTTCCTTCAAACTGTCCTCATCCGGAGACTCAATACCAGTAAAAACCCATCCAAAATTAGCCTCACGAAAGAGAGTCAGAAGCTCATCATCCTGCGCAATGTTTAATGATACTTCCGTCCCGAATGAGAAATCATACTTATGCTCTTTCTGATAATCCCTTAAATAAGCGGCAAGCTTTGTCGCAACCGGCTTATTGCCAATGAAGTTATCATCAACAAAGAACACATTTCTGACATTAAACCTTCTCAGCTCGTCAAGTTCCCTTCCCACCTGCTCAAAAGCCTTAGTCCTGGGTTTTCGTCCAAACATGACGATGATGTCACAGAATTCACATCTGAATGGACATCCCCTCGAAAACTGCAAACTCACCGCCTGATATCTGTCCAATTTCAATAGATCGAATCTTGGCACCGGAGAATCTTCCAAAGAGACCTCCCCAGTTTCATGGTATAGCTTTTTCGGACTACCTTTCTCAAAGTCTTTACAAAACTCTTTCCAAATATACTCCGCCTCACCGGATATGACAGAATCGGCTAGATTTTCATATTCTTCGGGACATAACGACGCATAACTTCCTCCGGCAACCACATAATATCCCTGTTTTCTATAAAAGGTAAGGAGTTCCCTCTGCCTACTGAACTGTATCGCCATCCCGCATATCCCGATGATATCGGCATCGGGTTTGAGCGGTATCGTTTCAATATTTTCATCAACTATTTCAATCTCCCAATGCTCGGGGGCTAACGCTGCGACCGTAGCCAGTCCCAGAGGCGGATTTATAGTTCTTATCCTCTTCGGCATAATATTGTCCACAGCCCACTTAAAGCTCCAAAAGCTCTCGGCAAACTTTGGATTTATGAGTAGTAATTTCATAGAATTATTTCTCCCCCTTGTGTTACAATGAATCGAGCAGTTCTATTTATGCCCGAAGTAGTACATATTAGTACATTTTGTCCATAGAATCAAATCTTAATTGAAATCGTTGAGAAAATGATTCCAATTCCACTTTCCCGCCGGACTTGAAGGAATTTATCGTTATGAGTAAATATATGGGCAGATTAAAAAGATTAAAATCCATTTAATATTGGCAGTGACCAGCTTTAAACAATGGAAATATCCGACGATAAGACCCGATATGCTGCAATTCCATCTCTTTTCGTTCTCGTTATAATGGTTTCGGTAGGTCCTTTTGGAGGTATGATTCGAGGCTCAGCGTCATTGGTTCTTAATGCGTTCTGAAAACCCTCGATAGCCGAGGTTTTCCAACCTCGGATTTAAGGAGATTCGCTTAATTACGACGCGGGACCAGAATGTCCCGCCTATCCCGTGTCGTGTCGATATGATTTTTCCGCATATGTAGTTTAGATTTGGGGATTCGTGGAATCCCAACGGACAATCAATCTTAAGACCACGGCTCCCTGTAGTAATAAACGAAGTTAGCGACCTTTGGCCTCTCTGCCCAGCCTAGTTTCTTGTAAAATCCACGCTTGTACGAAGGTTTGTCCTTCCCATTTGTGACCATCAACCTCATGCACCCTCGTTTCTTTCCCTCGTCCATGATCTTTTGTACCAGTAATTTGCCCGCTCCCTTTCCACTGGCCCTAGGACTTACAAAAACATCAGATATATAACCCTCAAAGCTTCCTAACATGATAAATGGAACCCAATGGACATTCGTAAAACCTACGACTTTACCCTCCTCAGCAACCGCTACTAGTACCGTATGTCCATCTTGATCTTTATTTGCATGCTGAATCAACTCTTCGATCGGTTTTGAAACCTCGTCAAGTTTCAACGCATTCCTCTTTTCAGACCAGCCTATTTCTCTTAGGATCCTAGCCATATCTTCTGCATCCTCAACCCTAGCTACTCTTATCTCGATTTTTGACATACTAAATCGGCCCCCTCCAAATAAGCCACTCGGGTAATCCCGCTTGGCCTATGTGTTATGTTAATGATAAGCATCTATTATATTCAAGGAGATTCGCAATATGAAAAAGCCTGCACAGACAAATCATCAAATTCACGATCTACTAACTCACCGCTGGAGCCCGAGGGCCTTTTCAGATCGGAAGGTAGAAAAGGAAAAAATAGTAGCTATGTTGGAAGCAGCCAGGTGGGCGCCTTCAAGTTTTAATGAACAACCTTGGAGCTTTATAATAGCTACTAAGGACAATCCAAAGGATTATGAACGGCTTCTGAACTGCGTGACGGAAGGAAATATTCGATGGGCGAGATTTGCACCACTATTGATGATTAGTGTCGCCAAGTTGATTTTTGAACGAAGTGGAAAACCTAACAGACACGCATTTCATGACGTCGGATTAGCTGTTGGCAACCTTATCATACAGGCAAGCCACCTGGGATTACATGTCCACCAGATGGCAGGCATCCTTGCCGACAAAATCCGCGAGACATACAAAATTCCCGATTCACATGAGCCAGTGGCGGGCATCGCGATTGGATACTATGGTGAATTAGATCAATTGACGGAAGACCTCAGGGAACGTGAGTTAGCAGAACGAACTCGAAAACCTTTGGAACAATTCGTATTCTCAGGGTACTGGGACAAACCGCTCGATTTGGTCAAGAAATAATCGACTGCCCAATAACGCAATCTGTACCCTTTGAAGAAATCAAAAATAGCATTTAACCTGTAGCAATTTTCAAGCAACTAATTACTGTAACCTAACTAAGAACGGGAGGATACCAATGAGCACAAAAGAATTATTACTTGGAGGAGCTAAAATTAATAACACCTATGCAAATTTTGGACTATTGATCTTAAGAGTCTATGCAGGGCTGGTCCTCGCTTCCCAGCATGGTATCCGAAAGATTCCGCCCCAAGAAAAATTTATTCAGGGGGTCGGTGAATTAGGGTTCCCGCTCCCCGAGTTTTTTGCCTGGGCGGCCGGCTGCGCCGAATTCTTTGGTGGAATCTTGCTGGCAGTGGGATTGCTCACACGTCCCGCCGCTTTCTTCATTTTGCTCACTATGCTTACCGCCGTATTCGGAAGACACGCTGTTGATCCATTTAACGTGAAGGAGCTGGCGGTCACTTATGGAATTATTGCGATAACTTTTCTTTTGGCAGGATCGGGACGGTATGGATTGGATAGATTATTTCATCGTTAAAGAACAGACAAGCCATGATACCTATCCAACATCCGGCTTCTGTCACCACACTTTCTACTTTCGCCTTTTCCTTACAAAAAGGAATAACGTTGACCTGACAATGCATTCGCCATAACATGTAAAAATGGCGACTCCTTCTTTTCCTCTCAACTATACTATCTCCCCCCGATCCGGGAATAGTTCTCAATTTGAGAGGTCCAGAAATTTCCTTAACTAGCGACACCTCTCCTATTTGATAGAATGGATCTTATCGTTACTACAATCAGAGTCAAGATCGTAAGAGGAATTACAAAAACCAGCATCACGTAACTGAATATAGGCAGTATATCATGATGCTTTGAACCAATGATCAAGTAGGCTACATAAGCTAAATAGTAACCGAAAAATAAGAACCCCTCCCAGCGAGCAATAACATTTCCGGTAAAAAATATAGGTAGACAAGCAACTGCAACAGCTATCATAACTGGAATGTCAAAGTAAAGAGCCGAAGGAGACACGCTAATCCCACCAGGTGCAAATACCGCTGATAAACCCAGAACAGCAAGAACATTAAAAATATTGCTACCCACGACATTTCCAACCGCAATATCCCTTTCACCGCGAACAGCCGCAACAATGGAAGTGGCAACCTCGGGCAAAGAGGTTCCTGCCGCAACCAGCGTTAATCCTATGACCAATTCACTTACGCCAAAACTCCTTGCGATAGAGACGGACCCATTCAAAAACCAGCGTGAACCTACTACCAGCAACAGCAAGCCACCTGCGATTAAAACGATATTTATTGCCAGGCTACCGATCTTCTTTTGATCATGAGTTCCATACTCTCGGATGTATTCCTGTTGAACAAACTCCGTCTCCTCCTTCCTACTTTGGAAGATCAGGAAGCCGGTGTAACTCACAACTCCCAAGAACAGTATGATTCCCTCGATGCTGCTAATCTTTCCACTGTATGAAAAAATCAAAGTTAATATTGATACCAAAATCATGATGGGTACATCCAACCTAACCAGTTGTTGAGATACCGTTAGTGGAGCAATTATCGCTGATATTCCCAATATAAAAAGGACGTTGAAGATGTTGCTTCCAACGATATTCCCCAGGGCAATATCTGACTGTCCTATAATTGAAGACTGAAGGCTTACAACAAGCTCTGGCGAGCTTGTTCCAAAGGCAACAATGGTAAGACCTATAACGAGCGGGGATACGCCCAGCAGAGAGGCAAGCCTTGATGCCCCGCGAACCAAACACTCCGCCCCCAATATCAATAACCCAAGCCCAACAACAAATAGAATAATTATTGTCACGATGATAGCTATTGGTCCTCAGTGACTAGATCTCATAGTACATAAAATTGTATTTAACATTCACCTCATATCTTATAAGGAACGAGCACAGTTAATATCCCCCAATCATCGGGGTAAAGGTCTTAATGCTGATAAGGTTCGAATTAAAAGGTTTCGTATCCCACATTCTTGCTTCTCCAGAGGCGAATGATTATGACAATATGAGAGTAGATTATGATTGGTACAATAAATGTCGGCAGGAGGCTCAGTGGAAGCTTTGTGAGCACTATCATAGACTGTGGATCGCCAATCGCCAATCTGCCAGCAGTTATCACTACAAACAAGATATCAATAAATCCTAACAAATTCCAAACGAAATAAATAACGAAACCTATCAACCCGCCAGTGGGTGAAGATAACAAAACGAGTAATGATGTAGCAGCTACAAGTATATCGCCCCAGCCTCCGATTACTCCAAAATCATATGGAAGCTCTCCCCTTGAGTAGAGACTAAGAAAATAAATTCCGACAAAGCGAGTTAGATGGATCAGCAAAAGTATACGGATGTCAACATTTAAAGACCAATTTCGAAAGACGTTTGTTTTCCAAAATAAGACCAGCAATAAAATTACAAGACAAAAAAGAACTGCCTGAGGAAACGGAGGAGGAATCGAAGCAAGAAGCCTGGTTGCGCCTGCAATCAAGGCTAATAAGAACCAGACAAAAGTAAAAACGATAATTCCAAGCATGTCTCTAAGGCCACCGTGTGAAGAGGAATCCTACGTTGTGTTTGCTTATCCTCGAATGTTTAGCCAAGTCTGTGAAGGCGTTCTCCTTACTTTCCTAAACCAGAATTCTGGACCCTCTTCTTTTCGCCTCTTCTTCATCTACCGATAGTTCCCTCGATTTGGGAATGGTCTTTCCTCGCTCGACCGCTGGCCGTTTCCCTATCGTTTCAAGCCAGCGTTTGAGGTTTGGAAGGTCTTCAATATCCACACCGGCCCAATCATGAATATAAACCCATGGCCATGTTGCAATATCCGCGATAGAGTATTCATCTGCCAGAAATTCATGGTCTTTAAGACGCGTATCTAGAACTTTGTATAAGCGTTTTGTCTCCCTCTGATAACGATTTATGGCATAATCGATCTTCTCCGGCGCATATCGATAAAAAACATTTGCCTGGCCCTGCATCGGTCCTATACCGGCCATCTGAAACATGAGCCATTGGATGACTAATGAGCGCCCTTTTCTGTCAGTGGGCAATAATTTTCCAGACTTTTCTGCAAGATAGATTAGGATCGCGCCAGACTCGAAAATGACAAAATCATCTTCATCATGGTCGACAATTGTTGGAATTCTGCCGTTTGGATTCAGCTTTAAGTAATCTGGATTTTTCTGTTCCATATTATGGAGCTTTATATGTATAACATCATATGGTACTCCAACCTCCTCAAGCATTATTGACACCTTTCTTCCATTAGGAGTTGCAGCCGTATATAGATCTATCATGTTCCCTCCAACGTATAGATATAATTGGATTTATAAACATTTTATAACTGTTTAAAAATGATACAAATGTATTGGCAATCACTCCAAATCGTGATTGTAGATATCTTTTAGTTCGTGGACAAGATTCTCGCAGCTTCACTGATAGATTTGTTTTCCTGAACCTTATCAGCATGAAAAGAATTTAAACGGCCTTCCAAAAATTGCGGCCTGTGCTGAACTCGTTTCAGTATTAAGACGACGAACGTCATAGTCAGTCATGCTGAACTTGTTTCAGCATCTCTTGCTTCCGTTAGATCCTGAAATAAGCTTGTGCTGAACTCAATTCAGCATTCAGGATGACCGGGTTGGGGATCAATTAAATTTTTTAGTCGTTATCATCCCCGAGGATTCCCCGATCAAGGATTTCGAGGACAAGCGTTATCGGCGATCCACACATAAAGAATATGGATTCCCTATTAAAGCGTTAGGGAATGACAACAAGTGGGCAGCCCCGTCTTGAGCGATGTCGCAGGGCTTGTCCTGAATCCTGAGCCCTGGCATCGTTGAAGGATCCGAGGACCGGTCCTCAGTTTATCGAAGGATTGCTTCTTTAAATTTTCTAGCCGATTAGTTTCAGAAACTATTGACTTTTATCCCGGGGATGGAGAGGCGCTATCTGCCATTTCCCTGTCCAATATAAGAAGCGCCGAGCTGTCATCTCCAGCCAATTTCAGATCGTCAACGATATCTCGAGCGCTTTTCTCCTCTTCAACCTGCTCCTTAATAAACCACTGCAATTCAACAGTTGTCGCATGATCTCCTTCATTCACAGCATGTTCATAAAGCTTGTTGATCATGCTCGTAACCTCTCTTTCATGTTCGAGAACCTGTTGAAACATCTTTAATAGCGAATTATATTTCGCTTGCGGCTGCTCAATAGCCTTTAAAACTATCTTGCCGTTACGATCTATTACATAATCGAAAAGCCTTAAGGCATGTTCGAGCTCCTCTTTACTCTGCCGCCTGAGCCAGGAGGCAAATCCCCTCATGTTTATGGATTCGCAATACGCACTCATTGAGATATAAGTATAAGACGAGAAGTACTCACTATTGATTTGGTTATTCAAACCTTCCTGCATTTCTTTGCTTAACATTTTTAACCTCCATGTAATTTATTAACGCAAACTGAACCGCGACTAAGATTTTACTCTGTAGTTCGCTCCAGAATTAATAATAAGTATTTCATGAAATTTAACTAAATTCAAGTAAATACCAAGTGGAAGTAATTACCATTTGAAATCACTTCATTCACTTTACAATAAGGTCCCCTATTCGAAATTGCCTTTCGCTTTCGTAATATTGTAGGTGGACGAAGGTACCGATGCAGGTCATCGGACTGGAGCGCTGGGTTGTGAGGTACGAAGCAGACTTATTATGCTGAAATGTTTTTAGATCAATATTTTGTTTATAATGTATAAAAAGTTAACCAGGAGTAAAACTTAATAAATATGAGGATAATAATATCGTTCCTACTAGCTTCATTTGTGTCTATTACTATTTCTGTACTTAGTGGATACACTGAAGAAGATAGCAGGTATAGGAATGCAAAACAGCAATCCCCAACCGTTACGGATAATCTTCCAAATCATTACCTAGGTGATTCCGCTCCGATCGAACTTGGCAAAGTAAACTGGTTGCGTAATTTCGATGAGGCAGTTAAGCAGTCTCAACATCAAAACAAGCCGCTCCTAGTTTTATTTCAAGAGGTTCCCGGGTGCAGCACAGCCTCAGGCTATGGAGAAAACGTTTTGAGTCAGCCGCTGATCGTGGAAGCAGTAGAATCTTTATTTGTTCCGGTGGCCATCTATAACAATATCGGGGGACACGACTCGAAGGTACTTACATCCTTTGGTGAGCCATCATGGAACAATCCTGTTGTTAGAATAATAACACCTGATCGGAAAGAATTAGTACCAAGATTAAGTGGGGATTACTCAAAGCTGGGTATTGTAACATCAATGATTACTGCCCTTGAAAATAATAATCAGACTGTTCCCAGTTATTTAAGGCTTCTGAGAGAGGAGCTTAAGGCACGTGTAAGTGGAACGGACAAGGCTGTATTTGCAATGAGCTGCTTCTGGTCAGGTGAGGAGGCACTCGGAAGGATCGACGGCGTAATTTCTACAAATCCGGGATTCATGAGTGGACATGAGGTTGTAGAAGTGGAATATGATCCTGATCTAATTTCATATAATGAGCTTGTTAACAGGGCAAAAGGTGATCAGGTTGCTGACCATGTGTTCGTGAATGACGGAAACCAAAAAAATGTTGCAGAAAAAGTGGTGGGAAAATCTTCTCTTTCCGACGTCAGCAATTTTAGACCGGACCATGATCCGAAGCACTACCTGTCGCAAACAATTTACAGATATGTTCCTATGACCTCGCTTCAGGCATCTCGAGCAAATGCCGCGATAGGTAGTGGCAGCTCTCCAGATGATTACCTATCACCCAGGCAGCTAGAGCTTTTGAAATATATTAAGAACAATCCACAAATTAACTGGCAAAGCACAGTTGGCCCGGATTTTTCCACTGCTTGGAACTCAGCAATCACTTTGGTGAATGGAAAGATTGGAATGAAATAACGTTCGTTGCCCCAAATTCTAGGACAAAATTTTCAAAGTTTCTCGAATAGTTTTATTTTCATTAATCCCTTTAAGAACAAAGAAGAATTAAAGGGCCTTCCAAAAATTGCGGCCTGTGCTGAACTTGTTTCAGTATTAAGAAAATCAGGAACGAAGACGTTAAAAATCTCCCTAAATCCCTCTTTAAGAAAGAGGGACTTACCCCCGCGTGCGATTCCTCCTTTTGTAAAGGAGGATTAAGGAGGATTATAGCAAATTTTTGGGCAGCGTTGATTTTTGCTTCTTTGTACCTGTGCTAAACTCGTTTCAGTATCAAGACAAAGAAGTTACAAAGGAAAGTAATTTAACATAACACGTTTAAAGGTTCTGTCCCCGAATTATTTATAATCCACAATTACGAGAATCCCTGGGAGAAATCTAAGTGGACGAAGTAACCGTTCACAGGAAAATAAAGAGGAGATTGCTTCGGGATAAAAGACATGATTGGGATGTGCCTCGCCCCCCCACTTACTTCCCGCTAGAAATAAGAGGAATTAAAATGGGGACTGTAGGGTCGCGCACTATCCCCATTTTTACTAAGGCTTTCAACATACAAAATTAATTCCGGGAAGAAAACCTTAAAGTTGCTTTCGAGGCCACAATAGTTGAGTTCTACCTCCTCTATTGCACCATGCAGATTATTTTCCCTGTTAAACCTTCTCTCCATTCTGTTGGATATCCTGTCTAATGTGACTCCAATTGCATCCAGATATCGATAGGAACCAAGCCAGTCCTCCTCAATCATCCTAGGAACCGCGAACTTCAGATCCCCAGGGAGAAGCTTCCTGTGCCTTTTAAGGATTGAGTATGACTTGGCAGTGAACGTATCCAGCTCCAGTTTGGAATATGAGGACCAGTTCTTCGCCAAAAAGTGATCAAAAACAACGTCAATTATGATGCCGGCGAACCGTCTCCTCTTTGAACTGAATAGCTTTCTACTTTGCAAAATCATCTCATGAGCATCGGTAAAAGCGTCGACTTTGCGGTGAGTGTTGATCGCAGTGAGGATTGCCGCGGGATATTGATCAACCAGAGGCCCCTTAACGAAGTCCGCAATAATACTGCCAAGTGTAGACTCCTCTGAGTCCTCCGAGAGATAAAGATGGGCCAGATAATTCATAGCATGTATTCCGCGCTAAAAAACAGTGATAGGGCCATTATTGTGAACATTCGGTAAAATTATCCACTATCACGCAGGATATTACTTCTTCTCCCTCTACATTTCTAATAGATACATTCCAGCCGTCGTCAAATTGTTCCATAGTGACAAATCCGAAGTCGTCCAAGTTGGCTCCCTCGTTTACTATAGCGCCAGCAATTTCCAACCCGGCCAGTGGGACACTCACTGGTTCATCCAGCTCTGTCCCGCTAAAGCCGACCACGAATTGAGGAGACCTGTCACCAACAAAATTCAACATCTCAAAAAAATGAATATGCCCGGATAATACAAGATTTATACCCGGCTTAAGTGAATTTCCCGTGGACTCTTGGAGAGTGACGTTTATCCGGAAAAGATCACCGTCAAATTCACCAATTCCCCAAATCGGGTGATGAGTTAAAAGCCAGGCATTATTCCCCGCAATCTCACTCAGAGCATCGATCTGCACCGAATAAACATCCACAAGATCCTGAGGAGCATCGTTGTCATCGGCACTTGAAGAATCTAGCATCAAGAGTTGTACCAAGCCTATGTTAATGGAATATGGTGGTGTAAATTCCTCACATTCTGGGAATGGAGGATTGGGATCAAGAAATCGGAACCATCCCTTTCCGGCACGACTACAGATTTCATGATTTCCACGTGTAAAAACCCACGGAGCAGAATCCAATAGAGTAGATGCTGGCATGAAAAAATCAGCATCCCAGGTCTCCCAGTTGTCTCCGAACGGCGACCCTTCACACCCAATATTCCCTTCGGGACACGGTGATTCACGATACAGGTAGTCGCCAACATGTATCACGAGTTCTGGACCCCACACGGCCGCGCTCTCAGCTATTTTTTCAAACGGCCAGGCTTCGGGATCATTACAGGCCTGAACGTCGTCACCCTTTATTCTGCATCCTGTATCACCGATGATTACGATGCGCTTCGGATTTTGCTCGGGCAATCTCAGTTTTCGACCCTCGATTGATGCGGAAGTTGTCCCAGGCGGGATAATGGTCTCGCATATCAGGACAGGGAAATCCTTTTCAGACGGCTCTTCCCTAACCTGCATCTGCTGCGATGAACCATCCAGTTTTATCTTTGGACACCCAGGGTTTTCCGTAATAACACGGGCAAATACGACTCCCGAAGGTCCCATCTGAACCCACATGGATTGAATCCCACTGCTTGATGAACCAGAATGGTCATCACATGCAAGAGTCAATAAACTAAGAGCGGATAGGAGACACAAAAATAGAAGCGGTGATCGAGACCGAATATTTAACCCAAGGCAGAATTTAGATTGCATATCCACTATTTATCTACCTAACCCTCCAGCATTACTTAATGTCGTCCCCATTTTGTCAAAAAAAGTTATTCTATCCCGACCAGCTCGACATCAAATATAAGAGTTGCATTTTCAGGGATCACCGGTGGATACCCTCTAGCGCCATAGCCAAGCTCCGGTGGGATTATTAATTGCCGCTTCCCGCCAACCTTCATGGCTGCAATTCCTTCGTCCCACCCCTTTATGACTTGCCCCACGCCTAATACAAACTCGATCGGCTCACCGCGCTTTATCGAGCTATCAAATTCGGTCCCGTCTTTCAATTTCCCGGTATAATGCACCCTGACCTTTTGACCTTTATTGGGTTTAGGGCCATCGCCTTCTTCAATAACTATATATTCCAACCCAGAATCAGTTTTATTCACCTTAGATTTCTCCTCCTCTCCAGCAAACGTTGATTTAAATACTATGAAAAATGACAACGCTATAATAGCTAACGATGAAAAAATTCTTATCATTGTCGCCTCCGATTCTCGCTAATTTGGGTTGATAGGATAAACAGTTTGTTTTAATAAAGCAAAGACTGGAAGAAAAAAACTTCAATGCGCGCTTGAAAATCCGCGCCTATCGGTATTCGTCAATAATCTGACCTATAATCGATAGTCTGGACTTTCCAGTCCCGATCCAACTGCGGCAAGAAACCGCTCCCACAATCCCTCTATATCTCCCTTTAAGAAAGGGAGACTTTATATAGCTTCCTGCCCTTATAGAGGGGGGGGTTAGGGGGTTTTTATTCACTACTTTGGGCTAATCTCATACCATATGTATGAAATATATCCGGCGGCATCCGGCTTATTGATCTCTTTCACAATTTCAGCTTCACCGCCTGTGCACTTCCATTCATAGACCGTTGAGCGCCCTGAAGCATAGGCAGGTATGAAATCCGAATCCGCATTTGATTTGCACCATTCCTTCATTCCTTGATTGGGTTCACGTGACGTATCTGCTTTTTCAGTGCACGGCAGATTTGCCCCAACGTTGCAGGCATATACCCTCCCATCCATGCAGCGCCAGTAAGTCCCTCTCTCGAACACGTCAGGTGGGGCACCTTCAGGTGTCCCAAAGGCCTTCTTTAACCCGACCACGATCGCCTCAGGCATCTTCGGTCCAACATACCTTGAATCAGGCGAATCAACGGTACCAACCGCCTTGCAGTAAGCGAAAGGATCTTTGTACCTGGTCTCTTCCTCTGAACCTGATTTCGACACATTAGAATCATTATCCCGCTTCTCGCTTTTGCATGATGTTTGGATGAACGATATGAGTACAAATGAAGCAATAATTACAATAGTACCTTTGGTGATCATTTTACCTCCTTGAAATTAAGTTTGATTAGGCTATTCGCCATATAATAGCATCAAGCTTCTCACTTTAAAATCAAACATACCTTGCCAAACCAACTGAAATGTACGTGAATATAGGACACCGATTTCGAAATTTACCCTTCAACCTATTAAACGATTGTTGCTTGTACAGAAGAAGTCATTAAAATAAAGGTCGCGTTAACACCAACGTAGCTAGACCCTTTCAGCCTATGATGCTGCCTCTATTGATCGTCAGTGTTCTAACAATATTTCTGACTATATTCTTGCTAAAACTACTCCAAATAATCAGATACCACGAAGAAATACCCCTCGTGGAAAATTTAGATGGGAATGCACCAATGATATCCATTATAATTCCCATGAGAAATGAAGAAAGGAATGCAAGGCAATGTATTGAGGGCCTTATGTGTCAAAAATATCGAAATTTTGAGGTAATTGTTGTAGACGATAGATCGGAAGACAACACACTGACAATACTCAAGGAGTTCGCCTCAAAACACAGCAATTTTAAGCTCGTTGAGGGTACGCCAACCCCGGAAGGATGGATCGGGAAAAACCATGCGCTCTGGCAGGGCGTGAGACAAGCAAAGGGCAACTGGATCCTTTTTGTTGATGCAGACACGATTTCCGAGGATAACATGCTTCCCTCGGCAATCAAGTTTGTAGAAGACAATAGTATAGACATGCTTTCACTCTCCCCCTTTCAGATATTGGAAACATTCTGGGAACGAGTGGTCCAGCCTGTTATTTTTTCCTCTCTTTACTATGCTTTTCCGCAGAAGAAGATAAATGATCCAAAGAGTAAGTTAGCAGCCGCGATCGGTCAATTCATATTGATAAGGCGATCAGTGTATGAGGACACTGGCGGTCATTCTTCCATAAAAAATAAGATTGTAGAGGACTTTGCTCTCGCACAACTCGTAAAAGGTTCTGGTTATCGGCTATGCGTCATGAGGGGAATCAGACTCATCAGAACCAGAATGTACACTAATTTTGACGAGCTGTGGGAAGGATGGACAAAGAATCTCTTTTTCGGACTCAACAAGAGATGGAGGAATCTTATATTTCTTGTATCCGTTCTCCTTTCCTGGGGCATCATACCTCCCGTTCTCTTTATCTGGTCCGTATTCAATACAGTTTGGGGGCAATCGTTATCATTTGTCCAACTGTCAATCGCTTTTGAAAGCACCTTTTTACTGTCCTTAATCATATACACAGCGTGGCAGACTAACCGGCTCTTTTCTATCCCCCGCTTTTACTCTCTAACCGTTCCATTGGGTGCGGCGGTATACATTGCAATGGTACTGTCTTCCGCTTATAAGGTAGCCAGCGGCGAAGGTGTTTCCTGGAAAGAAAGGGTATATAAGCTCTAAACAAATTAAAAACTTTGTCTTTCCAGAATCAACGAATTTCATGACTTAGTTTATGAGCGATCAATGCACCCGTGTAAGATTTATCA
Source organism: Thermodesulfobacteriota bacterium (assembly GCA_049682815.1). GTDB lineage: Bacteria > Desulfobacterota_D > UBA1144 > Nemesobacterales > CSP1-2 > DASWID01. The sequence goes on from JBAUII010000061.1 coordinate 24,261, forward strand.
CCAAAAGCTTCCGTAAAATCCTTCCTAAACGTGTGTAATAAGAATAATGGCAATCTGCTTCCTATAGTTGTATAATGGAACAACAGCCAACGGCTATGAAAAAGCTCCTAGAACTCATAAGACCTGCGAAGAAGCTCCACACTGTGATATTCTTCGTCACTTCGCGCTGTAATGCACGCTGCAGGACCTGTTTCTACTGGGAGGAGCTGAATCAGAAAGGGGATCTGACACTTGAAGAGATAGAGAGATTGTCGGAGACGATGCCCCCGTTTCAGGACCTCTTGCTAAGCGGCGGCGAGCCATCCCTTAGAAAGGAACTCCCCGAGATAGTAAATCTGTTCTACAAAAATAATGGGATAGGAAGAATATACTTCCCAACCAATGGGCTCAAGCCGGAACGCATAAGAGACCTTACCGAGAGAATTCTGGAAGAAAATGGGCATCTTGAGATCTATCTCAACAATTCGATTGACGGCCTCCCTGAAACAAATGATAGGATTAGAAGCGTCCCGGGGAACTTCAAGAAATCCCTTGAGACGATAAAACTCCTCAGGACCTTGAAGCCGACATTCGGCCACAGGCTTCAGATAAATGTCGATTCCGTGATCTGCGCAGAAAATTACGGTGAGCTAATTGATCTTGGCATATATTTCTTAGAGAATGAGCGGCTCGACTATCACTTCTTTCAGATAATACGTGGCGATCCCCTCGATAAGAGCCTGAAATTAGTCCCTGCAGATGAATTAAGAAATCTCTACAGAGAGATAACAAAAATTCAGCACATATACTCCGAAAGACAGGCCGAGGATCGTGGAAGGGCAGAAGGGTTCATAAGAAAATCAGTGTATAAAGGTATTTTTAATTTCCATCACCAAACCCAGTTTAATAACTATACGAATAATACTCACTGGCCCATGCCCTGCACCGCCGGTGAGACTGCGGTCGTAGTTGATTTTGACGGAAATATCAGGGCATGTGAATTGCGCGGATCCTTGGGGAATCTTAGGGATTATGGGTGTGATTTTGACGCATTCTGGAACTCAAAAAAGAGACAGGATGAAACTCGCTCTATTACAGAGGATAAATGTTTTTGCACACATATTTGTTTCCTACACGATAGCATGAGGTTTTCTAATCGGGTAAGGTTCTGGGAACTTCCTAAGAGCTACCTGACCAGACATACCTGGTAAGCTTCAATAGATCACCATCTTAGTTCTATATCAATTGTCATATCCAACTATCTTGACGGCGAGAATTTGATGCGCCAATAGATATAGCGCCCGTTCCCCTTATGGGCTTTTTGGACAGATGCGGACATCGGTGCCTGCATCGACGCGGGTTGGAAAACCCCGCCCATCTTGATTCACGGTATCGATTACTGAGTCTCGATACCAATGTTTGCTCTTAGAATATGCTCCGAACCAGGTGCCACTGTTATTAGATCTTCTCCTGCATTTGTGGTTTCAACGCACACAAACCTTTTATAGTCCTGATCACCCAGATCCTTCATTTGACGAGCTTTAACAATCCAGGGATTCCAGATTACCGTAGATCTACTTCCCTCTTTTCTGATTCTTATTCTCCTTTTTAAACCCGGATCATGAATTACGGAATCATTCGCAGTATCAAGATAGATTCGGTCGGTTTCCTCTATTAACCTGACTCCCCCTACTTGATACTTCTCTTTAAAACTATCCACCTTATCTATGTAATTACCGCCCTCGAGACCCTGAACGAAAATCTTATTAATTTCGCTAATGTGATAGTATGAGTGAAACGCCTGACTGATTGTAAAATCTTCCTCTCCGGCATTCTCAGCAATCAAATCCAGATGTAACTCTTTTCCAACCGTTACTATAAATTCCAGATCAAACGCATGGGGCCATAGCAACCGCGTATACTGATTATCACTCAAGCCAAGTCTAATCCTTGACGCTTCTCCGTCGACTTCTGTACCCCTAACATCCCAATTAGATATGCGTGCAAATCCATGGGCGGGTTTATCTTTATCCGTTGGGTTATCTGCAAACCAAGGCCAGCTTATTGGAATACCGCCACGTATTGCTTTGCCAGATTCGAATCCGGAACGTCCGCTAAGAAATAAGACTTCCTCCTGGCCATGAGGTTTAAAGGAAGTTACATGGGCGCCGTGTAGAAATAATGTCGCAGCAGCATGTTGATTCTTTATCTCGGCCACAGTCAATCCGCCAGGCCCGCCCTTAAATGCAATTTGGCCCGGAATCCCAAATCGCTTATTAAGATCGTCTATTGAATCCATTTCCATCTATTATATTCGATAAATTGGATTAATACTTTTACAGGCTCACAGGTTCTAGGATTCTATAGTTTATAAATGAATAAACCCGCAGTGGCTGGGAGCTATAGGTTCCTAAGCAATCAGCCTCTCCGGTCATTGCGAAATTTGCGGGCAAATTGAAGCAATCTCCTTTTTTTTCTGTAGTAAATAACCCCGTGGCAGAGCCACGGGGCATTTTTTAAAAATTAAAAACTAACTGCTTATGCTCATGATACTCTATGTATTTTCTTATAACATCTGCTGTTACCTCGTCCCCGACACTCCTTACAAAATACCCATCACTCCAAAACTCCCCTCCCCAAAGTTCCTCTCTCACCTCAGGAAATTCTCTAAAT
>JBAUII010000062.1:0-26559 GCA_049682815.1 Thermodesulfobacteriota bacterium
GATTGTTAAGAAACGATCGAATGACTACGAATGAGATTGCTTCGTTCATTCCATTCTCTCGCAATGACTGTTCTGGGTTTGGATAGGATAGACGTAACAAACAGGGTAACCTGATTTTAAAAAGGCATTTTTACTTGTCCAAAACCCTTTATTTATAAGGGTGCAAATTTAAAATTCAGTCTATCTTGGACAGCAGTGAATTGATATCAAATCTGGGATTCTATCCTCTCAATGGCTAAAACGCCCAATCGAGTAATGGTCTCTATCACTGCGAGATTATCTGGTTTTAACACCTGCTCGGGGCTCTCAAAATGAAAACCTATAACACCCTTTATTGTTTCTAAACGGCTGATTGGCAGGTAATACGCCCAGGCTTCGGGTAATGTGTCGGACCCTCTACCAGCAGATTTCCCATTTGTCCACACCCAATGTGCTACGCCAAGTTCCTTTGAATCCACCTGAAAACCTGGAGTTGCAGCCTTTACGGAAAGCCCAGAATCTTCGGGAAGTAGGATAACTATTTCACACGGGAATATCTGTCTAGCATGAGAAATGAGAATGGAAAGAACCTGATCGACAGTTCGGGAGGTAAATAAATCCCTACTCAATTCATATAGCGCAGTGCTCTTTGCTTCGCTTTCCCGAACCTGTTTGACTTTGAAACGGAGATTTGATGCCAGGTTGCTTATTATAACAGCGACGGTCACATATACGATAAATGAAATGAAATATACCCAGTCTGAAATGTCAAAGGTATAGTATGGGGGAACAAAAACGAAGTCGAAAATAACTATGCTAATTATTGCAGCAAAAACAGACGGACCTTGCCCCAAAAAAAGCGCAATCAATATAACGGGTAAAAGCAGGAGTAATAAACTGTTTGTCTGGCCCAGTATGTCTCGAAGAAAAAAACCAAATAATGATACGAGACCAACGGCAAGGCCACTTATGAAATAATTCGACGCATTAATTGCAGTCTTTTTCTTCTCGGGTAGAGCTTCTTTGCTTCGTCCAGCGATGAGGAATATATCGATATCCCGGGTGAGTGTCATAATCTTCCGAGCAAGAGACGGAAACAACCGAAAACGAAGAGGCTTGCCCATCACGATTTTTGTAACATTGTGAGCCCGGGCATAATGGGCTATTTCCTCCGCGACATCTCCCCCTTTAATCCAGCTAACTCTTCCACCCAGTTTCTTCGCAGTTTCCAGTGTGTTAGTGAGCCATTCTAATTCCTTTTCCGATAATTGCGCGTGTTTCTCCGTTTCCACGTAAAGAGCAGTCCATTCTGCATTCACTTCAGAAGCAAGCCGAAATGCAGAACGCACCAGCTGCTCCGAATAGGGACTCGCATACACACCCACGAGGATATGCTCCTTAACGGCCCAGGGTCCTGCAATCGCGTGAGCCTTCATATATCCGCGCATTCTCACATCTACGCGATCTGCCGCAAGGCGGAGCGCCAATTCGCGAAGCGCCAGCAAATTCCCCGCCTGAAAAAAGTGCCGAACGGCCCTTTCCGCCATATCGTTGACGTAAACCTTTCCTTCTTTCAATCTCTTGATCAATTCCTCCGGGGGAAGATCCACAAGCTTCACCTCGTCAGCGAACTCAAAGACGGTGTCCGGCAGGGTTTCACGGACGCGGATGCCCTGAATGAGCAAAATGATCTCATTCAAGCTTTCCAGATGCTGCACGTTGAGCGTTGTGAAGACATCAATTCCCGCGTTGAGAATCTCTTCTACATCCTGATAACGCTTGAGATGGCGCGAGCCGAGAGCGTTAGTATGGGCAAGTTCGTCCACGAGCACAAGCCGGGGTTTACGTGATAAAACTGCCTCGAGATCCATCTCTTTGAGCAAAATACCTTTGTATTCAGAAATGCGAAGAGGAATGGTTTCTACACCCTTAAGAAGTGCTTCTGTTTCAGCCCTGCCATGTGTCTCAACGTAACCGATCACGACATCGTTTCCATCCTGCTTCCGGAGTCTAGCATCATAGAGCATAGAATAGGTCTTTCCTACCCCGGGTGCCGAGCCAAAATAAATGGTTAACTTGCCTCGTTTCCTTCCAGTTTCCTCATCCTGAGCGACTTGCAGGAGAGCTTCGGGCTCGGGTCTTTTGTGCTCATCATTTAACATGAGAACTCACCTCAAAACCGTCGAGTTCCAGATTTAAAGTCAGGACATTGATACGGGGCTCACCTAAAAAACCTAACATTCGTCCTTCGAGGTTATCTAGGACAATATTGCGTAATCTTTCTTCGTCAACACCTCGGCTTCTCGCGACTCGCGGTATCTGCGCAAGTGCTGATTCCAAACTGATATGTGGATCTAATCCGCTTCCCGACGCCATCACTAGCTCGGAGGGAATTGACCGGTTCATTCCATTAGAAGACCTTAAAGATATGACCCTATCATAAATCTCTCGTATAAGCTCTTCATTTGTGGGTCCCAGATTAGAGCCACCCGAGGCAAGCGGATTATAGGGAAATTCAGCCGTCGCCGACGGACGGGACCAGAAATACTCCGGGTTTGAAAAGGGCTGTCCGATCAGGGCAGAACCTATGATTGCACCTTTAGAATTTCGTATCAGGCTCCCTTCCGCTTGCCACGGGAAAAAGAGCTCAGCCAACGAGGTTATCAAGAGAGGGTAAATGACAGCAACTATCACCATTAATAGAATGAAAAGGAAAATTGTTATCTTTAATTGCTTCATCGCTCGTTCTCCTAATTTATATCAAAAGCGTTATGACGAGATCAATTAACTTGATACCTATGAAGGGAAGTACGATGCCCCCAACGCCATAGACGAGCAGGTTATAGTTGAGCAATTTCTCCGCGGGCATCGGACGGTATCTAACACCTTTCAGGGCAAGGGGAATAAGGGATGGAATAATAATCGCATTAAAGATAACCGCAGAGAGGATGGCACTGTGACGGTCGGAGAGATGCATTATGTTGAGAACGTTTAATTGTGGATAGATTGAAAAGAGCGCGGCGGGGACAATAGCGAAATACTTTGCCACGTCATTAGCAATGCTAAAGGTTGTAAGAGACCCTCGGGTCATTAATATCTGTTTCCCTATCTCAACAATATCAATAAGCTTCGTTGGATTACTGTCCAGATCAATGATATTTGCCGCCTCGCGAGCCGGCTGTGTCCCCGTGTTCATCGCCACGGCTACATCTGCTTGGGCAAGTGCCGGCGCATCATTAGTGCCATCACCCGTCATTGCTACCATCAAACCCTGCTGTTGATATTCACGAATAAGTCGGAGTTTATCCTCCGGTTTTGCCTGAGCCAAGAAATCATCCACACCTGATTCTGCGGCGATCGCTGTTGCCGTAAGCGTGTTGTCCCCCGTGATCATGACAGTTTTGATTCCAATCTTACGAAGCTGAATAAACCGATCCCGAATACCACCTTTTAAAATGTCTTTGAGATGAATGACACCGATAATCTCACTGTTTTGGCTGACGACAAGCGGTGTCCCACCCGACTTTGCGATATTCGAAACATTCAGTTCAAGCTCTTCTGGTATCTGACCACTCTTGTCCCTTACATATTCGATAATTGCGTCCGCGGCACCCTTGCGATATGAGTGCCCGTCAATGTCAACCCCACTCATCCTTGTTTGGGCAGTAAACGGGATGGTCTTCGCACTTCTTGGTAATTCCTGCATACGAAGTTTATAATCCTGCTTTGCTAGGACCACTATGCTTCTTCCTTCAGGAGTCTCATCGGCAAAAGAAGCTATCAAAGCCCCCTCTGCAACTTCAGAGCGAGAGTAACCGTTCATAGGTATAAATTCTACTGCTTGACGGTTACCCAACGTGATAGTCCCCGTTTTATCAAGAAGTAATATATTGACATCACCCGATGCTTCAATCGCCCTTCCGGAAAGGGCGACAACGTTCCTTTGAAAAAGTCTATCCATTCCTGCTATTCCTATAGCTGGCAATAGTGCTGCAATCGTAGTTGGAGCTAAACAGACAAATAACGAAACCAGTACCGGAACCGATACCGGATGCCCCTGTCCTGCTGCGTGAACGCTATATATCGAAAGAGGTCTCAAATTTACAACAACCAGCACAAAGACCATAGTGAGGGCAATCAGAAGCACCTCCAATGCTACCTCATTCGGAGTCTTACGGCGCCTTGCCCCTTCCACCATAGCAATCATCCTGTCTAGAAAGGCCTCTCCAGGATTTGCAGTTATACGAATGATGATCCGATTGGAAATAACTTTAGTTCCGCCGGTAGCTGCACTTCGGTCACCCCCGGACTCCCGCACCACTGGTGCCGACTCCCCCGTAATTGCGGACTCATCAACGAGCGCGGCACCCGCAATTACTTCGCCATCGCCGGGAATCAGATCGCCCGACTCCACCAAGACGAAATCCCCTTTATGCAGTTTTCCAGACGGGATAAGTTCGTATGCACTTTCCAAATCGGCTTTTTTTATTTTCTTAGCCATTACCTCTGTGCGAGTTTTACGAAGTGATTCTGCACGCGCCCTGCCCCGTCCTTCTGCAAGTGATTCTGCAAAGGTAGCGAAGAGAACGGTTAACCAAAGCCAAAAAGATACTAGTCCCGTGAACCAGGCCGGTTCGGTAGTTTCATAAACCAGACTAATAACGAAAATTATCGTCGTAATAATGCTTCCTACCTCCACTAGAAACATGACCGGATTTCGCCAGAGTGTGCGGGGGTTCAATTTTTGTAATGATCCCCAAAAGGCTGTGCGAACAAGCTCGGGCTCGAACATTGTCTTAGTTTTTATATTAGACTCACTCATAGTTTATGGAGTTCCTTGCATAATCAGCTGTTCCACGATGGGACCCATTGCAAATAAGGGGAAAAATGCCAGGACACCAACGATTAAAACGACCAAAGCAAGCCAAAATATGAACGAAAATCGATGTGTCGGAAGAGTGCCAGCACTTGATGGAATATATTTTTTCTTCATCAGAGAGCCGGCCATAGCCAGTACGGCCACAGCCGGGACGAATCTTCCGATTAGCATGGCAAAGGCCATCGTCAGATTATAAAAAGGTGTATTGGCATTGAGACCAGCAAATGCGCTGCCGTTGTTGTTGGAAGTGGAAGCAAAGCCATAGAGGACTTCACTCAATCCGTGAGGACCAGGGTTTAATATCGATGACAGCCCCGCGGGTATGACGAGTGCTATCGAGGTGAGAATCAGTACCAAAACTCCTGGAATCAGCACGATTACCACAGACATCCACATTTCTGAGATCTCGATCTTTTTGCCCAAGTACTCCGGCGTTCGGCCAATCATGAGGCCCGCGACGAAAACTGCTATAATGGCGAACGCAAGCATTGTATAGAGACCCGATCCCACGCCGCCGAATACTACCTCTCCCGAAAGAATTAGAAACATGGGAACCATACCGCCGATTGGCGTCAGTGAGTCGTGCATTGAATTTACCGCACCGCATGATACTGCGGTTGTTGAAGTTGCGAATAGAACAGACTCTCCTATCCCGAACCGAGCCTCCTTACCCTCCATATAGGGACCTTGTACACCCATAGTCCTCATGATTGGATTCCCATTAAGCTCCGTCCAGTACATTGTTCCTAGAGCGAGCACAAAAATAAGTAACATCGTTGAATAGATCGCCCACCCTTGCCTGGTATCTCCAATTATGCGTCCAAATGTGTACGTGAGAGATCCTGCTACCAGCAGAATTAGTATAATCTCTACGAAGTTGGTAAGAGGGTTCGGATTTTCAAAGGGATGGGAAGAGTTTGCATTGAAGAATCCACCACCGTTAGAGCCTAACATCTTGATCGCTTCCTGAGATGCGACAGGTCCCATGGGAATAGTTTGCTCAATTATAATTTTGCCATCACCTGTGTGAAACGGCTGCAGCAAGGATGATTGTATATAGGGACTGAAATTTTGAATAACACCCTGTGAGACTAAAAACAGGGCCACAACAACTGATACAGGTAAGAGGATATACAATACGCCGCGGGTCAGATCCACCCAGAAATTGCCGATACCATTAGCTGACTTACGTGCGAAACTTCGAATTAACCCAATTAAGATGCTTATGCCTGTTGCCGCGGAGAAAAAATTTTGCAAAGCCAAACCGAACATCTGTGTAAAGTAAGTGGCTGTAGATTCACCACTGTAAGCCTGCCAGTTTGTGTTCGTAGTGAAGCTAACAGCAGTATTCAGTGCCAGATCCCATGAGAATCCTGGAAATCTCTGTGGATTAAGTGGAAGGACTCCCTGAAGTACGAGGATTCCAAAAAGGATCAATATCCCCAAACCATTAAGAGTAAGCATGGCGAGGGTATATTGCGTCCAGTCCATATCTTCATCACTTCTTATGCCCGATATTCGATAGATCAGATTTTCTAGCCGCCTCAAAACTGGACTCAGGAATGTACGCTCACCCTCATAAACCTTTGCCATATAAGTACCCAATGGTTTGACCAGAACGGTCACAACCATCAGAACAACTAGCATCACTAAAACGTCGAGATAAATATCCATGCGCTGAATAGCCGATACTCCTAACTAAAGACGTACGAATACCGCTTTGGCTAATTAGAATTTTACAAGCAAAGTTCAGGGCCAAGCGGACACAACTTAACGTCTATGCAGAGGAGTTTAGATCCCTATATCCAAATGCATACGACCCTACAGCTCTAGTCTTGGATAGATAGCGGAACTTATCTTGAGAAGAGGGGAGGGATTTATTTCCTGCTCCATCCTCAAAATCATAACGCTTGAGGTTTTCCATTTTATTCCTCCTAACAACGCCTACGAGGTTAGCTGGCGGACTTGGGTCGGAAGGATTAACCCTACATCATTTCCGGATGATTCGCCCCAAAATCTCGGGTCCCCCGCTTTCCCAGTTTATGAGAAATTCGGCGATTCATTAATTTGAGTATCTATTTTAATTGAAAACACACGAATGTCTATCAAGAATGATCAGTGATCGTCGTCTCCAATCTTGCTAAATCAAGCCCCAATCATGTGTCCTATACGGGATGGCTTCAGATTCGTGGTGTCATTGGACTCGCCCAGACGTTTCAAGAACAGCTATTATACGTGCTACCTTCATAATCGTCCCATAGGCACTTGCATTCAGCCAAAACCCGTTATCGCAGTCTCTCAATGCTCATGCTAGCGTTCATCGGACTTTGTTCTATATTGCATTTATTTTCATCTAGGTTAGATTCTTAATTTAATAATAAAGACCTCCCGGAGGCATCTTAATGAAATTAGTCATAACTCTGGCACTCATAATGAGTGCTACAACCCTTTCGATGGCGGAAACCTGGGAAAAAGTAGGCGAATCAAATTCAAAATTTGAAGGGATAGTCAGCAATGTCGGAAAGCAAGCCGCTGTCAAACAAAAGGATGTCATAGAGGCGTTTCAAAATTCTGACTATGAGGTATACATAGACACCGATAGCATAAAAGTGACTCGTGATTCTGAAAAAAGTGCTCAGGTTAAGGCTGTTTTTTCGCAGGAACACGATCTAAGACAAACCGGAAAGAAATTTAAATATGTCCTAGCAGATATTGCTTTTAACTGTTCTCAAGATGCGATATGGTTCATAAATGGAGGAGTGTATGACAATGATGGTAATCTGTTAAGAGATGCTCAAACGGTTTATGTTCCGGTAGTACCATCGAAACTATCAAAAAATTCCCTTGAAAGATTTATGTGGGAAAAGGTTTGTTTAAGGTAAATATTTAATGAGTTATCAAGCTTGGCTGCAATATTATATCTAATGGTTCTCGGGAATTATTTTACTAGTCATTGTCTAACCCGATATTTTCGAAAATGAAAGTGTCAGATGTCATTGTGAGAGACTTACACAGTCTCGAAGCAATCTCCTTCGGCATTGGCAGAGCGTTTCATTATCCATTCCATTATAGAATTAACCTAGCAGATTGCTTCGCTAACGCTCGCAATGACAGCCCAGCGCAAACTCTGTAGCAAGCAACAGGGAATTCACTAGTTAAATACGAGCAGATACCCCTTCACCGGCATTTCGCCACTTTTTTTACCTTTTGAATCCCTTAATCAACAACCTAAATAAATTTTTTGAACATATTGAGGTATAACTAACCCAATAACCTTATTCTTGAATGAGGCAAAGCTATCCACAATTGTAGCGCTTAGCTACTTAATTTAGTTAAAATAAAGGATGCGGTTTCCCGACGATTTTGCATTTATGTTAACAAACTAAAATACTAAATCTCAAACCTATCTATGAAACCAATCAAAATCCATGAGACAGCCTATTTTAATCTACCTACTGAAATCCTCTGGAAATACCTGGCCGATACCGACCAGTTAAATAAAAACATTGGTCTCCCCGATGTCTCTTTTGTTCCGTTGTCGGAGCCTGAAAGAAAAGGATATTACAACGCTGTGATAAAGTTTCTGGGCCTTAAGATAAGATATGAAGAGTATCCATTTGATTTTATTGCCGGCGATTATTATGAGGTAAAGAGAGGCTTCAAATCCGGTCCCTTCAAGACAATAGAGGGAGGGGTCAAGCTCTTACCCGAGAATAAAGGAACGCGCCTTAATGTTTACACCATCGTGACGCCGCGAAACTGGATCGGATATATCCTTGCGCACGCGGCGCTCAAAAAGAAGGCTACCCGCGACATAGTTGCCTTCATCAGACATCTGGAAAAGCAATTCCTTCTGAAACGCGATATTAATTCTGTCGCTACCTTAAGGCTTCCGGAGATTAACAGCGACGAGTTAAATAATCGCTTGAACAAACTGAAGAGCTATCCAGTCAATCAGGGTCCGGTCTCCAATTTAGAAAACTTTCTCAAGTATTCTTCAGATTTAGAGGTCAGAAGAATACGTCCATTCGAGCTCGCTTATCGATGGGGCCACGATCCAATGCAACTGCTAAAGTTCTTTCTCTACGCCGCAAAGGCGGGTGTTTTGGATCTAATTTGGCATGTCTTATGCCCCAATTGCAGAGCCGCCACACAGGAGGTGTCAAATTTGTATGCCCTCAGATCGGATTCTCATTGCTCGACATGTCAGATAAAGTTTGACTCCGACTTTTCAAAATCAGTGGAAGCGCTCTTTAGCGTTCATAACTCGGTCAGAGTTGCTAACAATGCTATATACTGCATCGGAGGCCCCGCAAATATGCCCCAAGTCCAAGCCCAATTCAGAATCCCGCCACATGCGAAGAGAGATGAAAGGGTTACCTTGGAAAATGGCAAAGTTAGAATTAGGAGTTATCACTTCAAAGATATAACCTACCGTTTGATCTCTAATGACGAGGAATCACTTTCCCACCTTACGGTTCGTGCCACTCCTGAAGGGCTGGCTGTCGACGATACAAGATTGAAAGCCGGTACAGTCGAAATTCATTTCATAAATGATCTCGATGATGAAATCCTAATCGTCATCGAGCACGAGAATTATCTTAAATATACGGCGACAGCCGCCCAGGTAATCACCTTGCAGGAGTTTCGAGACCTATTTCCGGGTGTTACGTTATCGCAAGGGGTCCAGATCGCATTTTCTGATCTCGTTCTTCTCTTCACCGACCTTAAGGGGTCCACTGCCATGTACGAAACGGTGGGAGATTCAATGGCCTTCGAATTTGTGCAGAATCATTTCAAGTTCATAACCGGGATTGTAAGAAAGCATAACGGCGGTATAGTGAAAACAATGGGAGATGCCGTAATGGCCTCTTTCATAAACCCTAAGGATGCCTTTCAGGCTGCACTTGATATGCAGCTAGAATGGAATTCTTTTATTGAAAGCGCGAATTCTAATCCTAATATACAACTAAAAATAGGCGTTCATAAAGGAACGGCCTTTGCAGTCAATGAAAAGGAGAATCAGGACTTTTTCGGATCGATGGTCAATGAGGCCTCCAGAATTGAATCGAAATCAAACGGAGGGGATATAGTTTTTTCAAAAGACGTTCTCGAAGATCCAGGTGTCAAATTTATTCTAAGCCAAAGAGCACTTACTCCCGAAACCTTCACAGCCCAATTAAGAGGCTTGATAGAAGAAAGAACTCTCTACCGCGTTCAGGTCCTGAGTTAGGTGCAATTAAAATGATCGTTCTTAGGTCGAAATTTACGAAATAAATAAAATTTTTATACCTTTATGAAATGTCGTACCCTCTTGAATCAGATTTTGGACTCAGGACGCAACTATATTTTCATATAAAAATAGTAGATAATATTACATCATGTTAAATCGTTAATTTTTCTTGAATTCAAAAACAAGGAGAGTCAAGATGCCTAAGGTCAAAGCAAATAATATAAATATCAATTATGAGAAACAGGGCACGGGAGAACCCCTAATCCTTATACCTTTTACGAGCGCCGACAACGCTTGCTACGCCTTCCAACTCCCGGATTATTCCAAGCGCTTCGAATGCTTCTCAATAGACCCGAGGGGAGCAGGCGAAACTGATAAACCCGCGGGCACCTACACTATCGAACTATTCGCTGACGATGTTGCTGCCTTTATGCAGGAGTTGGGAATCGAGCAAGCGCATGTAGCAGGGCTCTCCCTAGGTGCGGTGATCGGTATGTGGCTTGCAGCAAAATATCCGAAAAAGGTCAAATCGTTATCGATACACAGCGGATGGACGAAGACCGACCTTTTCTTAAAGACAGCGGTTGAGGGTTGGCAGGTAATGGCAAAAGCACTTAACAATGTCGCTGAAACTGTGATCCTTGGCATTTTCCCATGGTGTTTTACGCCATCCCTATATGCCTCAAGACCCGATTACTTAAATTCTCTCGCTGACTTTGTGAGAAGCAGACCAGCGCAACCAGTCGACGCCTTTCTACGGCAGACAGAGGCTGTTATATCGCATGACTGTGTGTCTCAGCTTGGGAAAATCACGGCCCCTACCCTCATAACCTTCGGTGAATACGATATGATATGTTCAACACGCTTTGCCGACCCTATGAAGAATAGTATCCGAAATTCAGAATTATTAGTTTTTAAAGATTGTTCTCATGCCGGATTGTATGAGAAAACAGAGGAATTCAATCAGAAGACACTGGATTTTTTGATTCGACATTCTGGTTAGCAAACAAAGTCTATGATGCATTTATGTCCAGAATGTAGCGGCGATCTTTTGGTCGCCAGGTGGGTTGCGGCCCTAAGTTTTATCGTTACAATAATCAAATAAACAAACCCTGGACATTTTTAGCGGAGAAGAAAGGGAAAAATAGGATAAAAGTCAATTTGCATGCCTGGCACCGAGCATCATCTGTGTTGTTCAAGCCACTCAAGAAGGGCGCGAACACTGCCGGTGGCCAAGGCAATACTCGAATCCGCCGCGCCATAATACAGGGAGAGGGTGTCGCCATCGGGGGCAATGGTGTAGCCGCAAGGAAAGACAACGTTGTCCACATCACCGCGCCGCTCGTAGAGCTGCTCCGGGCCAAAGACCCACTCGTTGCCGCGTTTCAGGCAACGCTCCGGTGTGTGCAAATCAAACAGAGCCAGTCCTAGCCGGTAAAGGTGTCCGGCCGCTGTCTGCCGCACACCGTGATAAATCACCAGCCAACCCTGCGGCGTTTCGATGGGCGGGGATGAGAGGCCGATTTTATTCGCATCCCACCACCCACCGAGCCGGGCTTCCAGCATCAGTTTGTGGCTGCCCCAGTGGCGCAGGTCGGGCGAATAGGACATCCACATGTGTGCGCCGCGTGCACTAACCGGGCGATGGATCAAAGCCCAATAGCCGCCAATCCGATGGGGAAACAGAGCCGCATCTTTGTCTTCTGGTGACATGATCATGCCGTAGCGCTCGAAGTGATCGAAATCTTCCGTGAGCGCCAAGGCCACACCCGGGCCGACCCGCGAGTAGACTGTATAGACAATGGCATACTTGCTTAATTCAGGGACGTAGGTGATACGTGGGTCCTCAATGCCCCAAAATTCTTCTGGGAACTGCTCGGGATCTGCCAATAGGGTGGGCCGGGGGTCAATCTGCCAGTCATCCACACCATTGGCGGAGCGGGCAACACAAAAGTGGGAATGCCCGCGCCGGTCTTCTACGCGGCAAAGTAGCAGGGTGGTTCCATCTGGTAGCAACGTGGCGCCGGGGTTAAACACGCTATTGACCGGATAGGGCCAATCGGTGGCGGTCAAGATGGGATTGAGTTTATAACGGCGAAAGAGTTCGGGGTGTTGATTGCTCGTCAAGATCGTGCCTCCATATATAGAAGGGTATTCTCCGCCAGGCGCAGCTCCAGCAAGGCCTGGAGAAATGCCAGCGAAGACTCTGCGCCCTGATTCTCGTTCGGGCGGTCGGGATGCAGACCGTCGCGACAACCCCCTGTCGTCGGGTCGTAGATGGGCAGGTTCAGGTCATTGCGCCCGAGAAACCACTCGAAGGCGCGTCGGGCTTCTTTGCGCCAGTGCTTGTCTCCCGTGATCCGGTATGCTTCGAGGCAGGCGGATACCATGGCTTGTACCTCCACCGGCTGTTGATCGAACCGGGCACGCTCACCGCCCCGCTGATAAAAGCCGTTGGATCCGATGGGGACAAAATGACCCCCCTCCGCGTCAGCGCGTTGCAAGTCGGCCAGCCAACTGAGCGACTCCAGTCCGGCCTCGGTCATGGTGGTATTCGGTATCAATTGGCCGCACATAAGTAAGGCGTGCGGCAACGCGGCGTTGCAATAGGTTAGCACTTCTTCGTACCATCGCCATTCGTCCGAACGGTGGCTTTGATATAACGCCAACAGCCGCCCGGCCAATTCCTCCCGGACCTGGCTTGCCATGCGATCACCAGCAAACCGCTGTAGATACTCATGGATGCCAATGAGCGCGAAGGCCCAGGCTCGTGGGCTGGTCGTGTCGAGAATAGCGGGCAAGGCCTGCTCGAACAACCAGCCAGCCATACTATGGAGGGCCGGCGTGTTAGATCGGCCCAACATGGTGCCCAACGCGCATAACGTGCGGCCGTGGCAATCGTCCGAACCGCTATCTTCAAGCCAGTGGCGCTGGTAATCCATAAAGTTGCGAAAGCGTCCGGTCTCCATATTGAAGGCATACCAGACGAAGGCGAGATAACGGGAAGTCAGTTCGAATGCCTCTCCCCTTCCCAGTTCCTGCAGGAGAGTGCTCACCATCAGCGCGCGGGCGTTGTCGTCAGTGGTATAGCCATCACGATAGTTGGGCACCGTGAACAGGGCGTGCTGCAACATACCGGTCTCGTCGGTCATGTGGCGCAAGTGATCGAGTTTGAGGGGCGGCAGTTCGCCCGGCCGTTTGTCAAGTGGTTTGACCGCAAAGTCGAGCGGGGTGAAATGTCGGCGTTCGGCGCGGGCGCGTTCAAAACTGTCCATGTAGCGACGCGCCACACGCGGCCAGATCATCCTCCGTCCAAACAGATAAGCCCTCTTGCGCATGGCGTGGCGCTCAGAATCGTTGTCCAACAGGTAAATCACCTGCTCGGCCAACGCCATCGGATCGCGGAATGGCACTAGTGCTCCCCGCGCTTCGGCAAGCATCTCTTCAGCATACCAATACGGCGTCGAAATCACTGCCTTGCCCGCCCCCAGGGTGTAGGCCAGTGTGCCCGAGCTGATCTGCGCCGCGTTGAGATAGGGCGTGATGTAAATGTCCGCCGCGCCGATGAACTCGACGAGTTCCTCCAGGCTGACAAACCGATTGTAGAAGATCACGTTACCCTCCACGCCTTTTTCTTGAGCCATCCATTGCAGCGACAACCGATACGTTTCGCCTTCGTGTTGGATCACGTGGGGATGGGTCGCGCCGAGGATGATGTACACCACGTTCGGATAGCGGGCCACAATGGTGGGCAGGGCAGCGATGACATTCTCGATCCCTTTGTTCGCCGAGAGCAATCCAAAGCTGAGTAAGACGATTTTGCCCTCGACCCCAAACAGGTCTTTATGAAAACTCGGGTCCACAAAGGGCACATCGGGGATGCCGTGTGGGATCTGATCAATCTTCTCCGGCGACACACCATAGACCTCTTGCAAGAATTCCGCACCGCGCTCGCTCATGACGACCAACCGATCTGACAACGCCGCAACTTCTTCCAACACACGGCGTTGATCGGGGTCGGGGTCGCACAGAATGGTGTGCAAGGTGGTGACAATGGGCATGCGCAAGTCACACAAGAGGGACAGGATGTGACTGCCCGCTCGCCCGCCGAAGATGCCATATTCGTGTTGTAGGCACACCAGGTCTACGTTGTTGATATTCAGGAAGTCAGCGGCGCGGCGATACGAGTCAATATCCTTTTCCGTCAGCTCAAATCGAACACGGGGCGGATAGGCGTAACCGCCTTCGATGTCGTTGACGGGCAGGGCAATGCACGTTGTTCCACCGTATTCGATAGCGATGGCCTCACACAAGTCGGTAGTAAACGTGGCGATCCCGCACTGGCGCGGCAAGTAGTTGCCTATGAATGCAATGCGGTTGATTGTTGAATTGGTTGACCTGTGTTCCATGACAACATCTCCTTCCTGGCAACCCACTTTTTTTGTGACCTTTTGGTTAATTAACACAAAGAGGTGGTTACCCTAGTGCCCCCCCCTACGCCATATCCAGAAAAGATTGGGACCGGGTGTTTTCTGTTTGGATGGTGAGCTGCCAGTGATTACATCGTTAACCAATATACCAGACAATTAGGAGTAAGGCTACCGCGCTCTCCTCGCTTAATTTGCGTTAGCATAAAACTGAACTTATCTCTATCCGAGGCATTGAAAACTGCCTCCTCTGCGAAACAACCAGCCTTCGATAAAAGTCCTATCGTCTCGTTTGTAACCGTCCCAAAAGAGAGCAACTGCAAAGCCGCATGAACATATAAATGTGTACACAATTCAACAACGCGATTACGTTTTTGCGCCGCATGTTTATTCATTCTTGCGCTTGTGCAGTTCTTGAAGCTTGAGAATATTGTTCGTCTGTCTGTACGCACCCGCCTTAACTAAAGAACTAAAGGGAACGCAACCCTTTATTTTACTGTACTCATTAAGCCAACTTAGATAAAAAATGCGATCTTCGTCTTAAAAAAAGACAGGCTCACGCCTATTTCCACGCTGGGTGATATGGTGTGATAAGTCACCAAACACCGTTCTTGCAGCCCTGGGCACATACATAAAGTCTTGCACCATACATAACCCTAAAGGGTATCGTCCCCTTTAATTCCTTCATCATTGATGATTATTACGTGATGTTGCTCACTGCCAATATCGATTCCT
Source organism: Thermodesulfobacteriota bacterium (assembly GCA_049682815.1). Classification (GTDB taxonomy): domain Bacteria; phylum Desulfobacterota_D; class UBA1144; order Nemesobacterales; family CSP1-2; genus DASWID01. Next base: position 15,254 of record JBAUII010000062.1, read on the forward strand.
CCAGATAATTTCTTCAGTTCCTTGATCCTCCTTTATGTCTTAGATTTTGTGGCTCTGCCAATACCTTTTATCCCGTCTATAATAGCCACCGATAGGCATCTTCCCATTAGACAGGGTATAGGCTGGGAGCATCCGGCAGTTCAGAGCTGAGTCACTCTCTTTTGACAGACCCCGTTAGCCACAGATACTCCCATAACCACCTCTTATTATCTTATTCCATAAAGAAGGCTGTTTGACTTTATCTTCTCTCTTTGCTCTAATTTCTTATTATAGACCCTGGACATTCCCTTGAAATCATTCCCGAGGGTTGTTATCGGGAATCCACAGAGGTGTCATTTGAGCTCTTGCGAAGCGATCTCTTCTCTAATTATAGAAGTTTTCAGTCTTCCTTTTTTCTTGCTCGAGTGTTGCCATCAAGTCAATATGTATTCTTGACACTGTCTATTACAAAACGACCACTGGACGAATCTTCCCCCGGTTCAGTTCCCCTCTTTGGGTTAAGGTCCGCCATATAGACATGCCATTTTTTGATCTTCATAAAGATTTATGTTCCAACTTCATCTTCGAAGTGTTCAAATTCATTTAAGACAAGTAGGGATTCATCCTTTACCATTTGTGACTCATCTATAAGAGCTTTCTTCAGCAGCTTGCGCTTCCAAAGCTTATTGTATAGATTTATGGCCTCATTGAAATAGGCATTCCGAGGCTTTTGATTCTGCTGAATGATTTCTTCAGCTTCCATAAAGATCTCGTCACGTAATTTTAACGAAAGAATTTTGGACATATCAAAATCTCCCCTCATGTTAAGTCTTAAGTCAGTATTACTATAAGTGAATATCCAAACAGGTTGAGAATCTATTGCGTAGTATAAGAAGGGGTTCATCCCTCTCTTTATTATCCTGTGGCGACCTCATCCCTATCTCTTGGAGAATTGGGTCACTTATACGAAAAGAAAGAAGGAGAGAAGAAAGCTCAAGTTAATGATGAGGATCGAAATAAAGACAAATTAAGAAACAACGGGGGAAGAACAAAGATAGCTTATAAGTGTCAATTTGCATGCCTGGCCCCGAGTTTCCTATTTTTGGATGCAATTGCTCAATTGGCTTGTATTGACGGAGCACTTATAATTTCCACTCAATTTAATGTAGTCGCGTTTGGATCTAAGTTAAGTGCCCCAAAATGGAGTGGTTCTGTTCTAATAGGTCCAGACGGTTTTGGAGGGGGTGGAGGTATTTTTGATGTCTCGAAATTAGGAACGCGACACAACTCTGCTATAAATTTTGTCGGATCTTGTACTGATAGCATTATTTTTGTAATATCCCAAGACGGGCCGATTAGGGGTTTTGCCTATCAAGATTCCAACACAATTTTCTGTTGGCCTGATTGTAGTGTGTCCATGTTTGCTTAACAAGAAACAAGGACTGCAATCCGTAAGCTAGAAAAAGTTGAGGAGGGGCAGTCGTAGATCTTATACCATAATCCCTTAAATTCTTTTATTGCTAATTTTATGGTTGGTGGATTTCTTAATCTTTTCAGTAGAGTGTGAGGATCAGGACAGACCCCAAAATTTTTTCTTATCAATTCACCATGTGTCAAATACTAACTAACCAAAAACGAATCCTATTTATAGAAACAAGTTTCTGTCCCTATTAATTTTAGAGGTCGGGGGTTCGAATCCCCCATCGCCCGCCATCAAAATATTCTTTATTTATGGTATATTAGGTTAATAATACTGGTATCCGTGCTTTCTTAATTTTAGGGGTCAGTATCCAAATAGGTGTCTAATTTTATCCAAAATGAAAAGTAACTTATCTATGCTACAACAACAGATAATATTGTTACAGGCTAAAAATTTAGTAAAAGTTGACCTGGATTCGGCTCATGCACTTGGATGCTTAGATATTTTTCGTATTTCTTAAAATCATCGTCGTAAGATATAAAACCTATGGCATTTATCCATTTAGCAGATGCCAAGTGAATAGAATCCATTGTTCTAGCTTTCCATCCGTTTTTCTTAGCATAACGCATTATATCTCTCGCAATATCTGCTATTGCATCCGAAAAATCTATGATTTCAATTAAGTTATTATCCTTCCAATAATTGTCTAACCTTTCTTTATCGTCGTCAGATAGGGTTAAATCGTATTGATTCGTTTCGATCCATGAAATCTCAACTTTTGTTAATGAAGACGTAACAAGTATATCTTCCTGGCTATTATTTATCTTGTCAAAATAGGACTCTATTATTCCAACACGGTCAGCAACTTCATTGAAATAACTCATAAATACACTTGTATCGGTATATATAAAATTACGAGTCCGCATCTCTAAGCTTGCGTATTATTTCTTCAGGCTTCTCAGCATCAGACACACTAGAAAAAACACCTCTAGCCTTTTTATAAGTCCCCTGTGCCACACCATCTACAACTTCGATACCAGTTACGTCCCTAATGCTGATAGGCATGCCTGTATCGGGCTTTCGTCCGACTTTCCCGGATATTCTTGCAATTTTCCCCCAAATTTCTCTCATTTTTTCTTTGTATCCCTCATCTAAATAACATCTTACTGGCTTATCAAACAAAGAATCCCAAAGTGTGAATGTTAAATTTCGACGTTCGCTAATAGCCTGTATGCGTCCTTTGACAGTTCCCAAACTATAACTTATTGGGTGATATTCACCTGTAATCTTATCTTTACCACTAATTACCCATTCTCCTTCTTGAGTCTCAAATCTTATCGCTGTGATTTTTTCATTAACCATCCCAATCAGCGAATTTGCTCTTTTAGCGACTTTACTAGAATAAGGTATTTGTCTCCCACCAATAATATATTCACCAATGATCTCATAGGCATTGATTACTCTCTCGATGGCATTTAGATCCGTTGCAATACCTTGTGCGGTTACTATAGCACTCGAAGATTCTAGGTCTTGTATAATCCATTCTATTTCTATTTCTTTCGCAACTTCTTTAGTTAAATCTTCAATCAATCCCTCAAACTCATCTATTGCTTTAGAAAAGTTTTTTAATGTTATTTCGCCTTCAAGGGCTAATCTCATTACGTCTTTCGACATTAAGTAGCTCCTTAAAAATTGTTGTTTCTAAGCAAAACTTCTATACTTTAGTGTAACCCGAAATAAAGAAAAATTACATGAGCGGTTAGAAAAAGCGAATCTTAACATATCCTCATTGCCGTGGCGTGATCGAAGATGAAATCATGGCAAGCTTCTTCATCTTGTCACGGGATACTTACGAAACATAAATACTTAACGACTGTTGACTTTCTTGCAGTCATTTAAATAACTTTGTCGCAAGAAATAGCCTATGATTTGGGATTCAAGGAATCATTCGCCCGTGCCTCGGACGTGTTATATCGCTCGCCTCATCATTATTAAACCTTGTTCCAAGTTTTTCTACTGCTGATTTCTTAGCCTCTTCCTTTGTATGGCTATACCTCATTAACATTGAAACATCCTTGTGGCCAGTTAATGCCATGACAGTCGCAAAGTCTTCTTTGTGTTCAACTGGAAGTTCAGAAGTAAAGGTATGTCTAAAGTCGTGGAAACGGCATTTCCCCACCCCAGATTTCTTTAAAGCTGTGTACCACGCCCTTTTCCATGTTGTTATATGCGCGTAGGGTTCTCTTCAAAGGTGAGAGAGACAGCACAGCGGATGAGGCGACGGCTCATTGATCGCATGGTAACGAAGCGAAAAAGATTAAAATTTTAAAATTAGGGGTCAAATCTTTTGTTATTTGTAGTCTCCACTGATAAATGTTTTAAAAAAGAGAATTATTCTGTTGATATTGCATATAAATTAGACATTTCGTATAAATTCCTTGATCAAATACACTTGAGATCCGTCAAGTCATTTAATACCCAATATTCTGATTAAGAGAGAATATTGTTATTTCTTAAAATTAGTCAACAAAAGATTTGACCCCTAATTTTTTTCTTTACGTATCCCATGGAGGCAAAAATCGTACCGAATATCTAAAAAATCATAAGTGTATAATAATGTAATAATTAGAGCAAGTTCAGTTGCATGTTCGGATGAAGGTGAAAAATGAACCATTTCAAATGTGTGATTATGCACAGTCTAGTTGTGTAAATTCGGATATATCTGGGTTATTTTGCGTGTTCAACAAAAAGAAAGCGGTGCTTAAACATACCGAAAATTATTCAATCTCAATTAATGAGGGCTTCGGCTCCCTATATTGAGTTCTTACCAGTCAGAGCAATGGATTTGATAGCGTGCTTAAATCCAACTTACACCTGGTTTGACAAAGGGCGAGCAGTGCAGTTAAAAGATACAGATACGTTATATACGGGTGCTTTTTGAAAGATGGGCTATCTGATGAACTAAAACTTTCTTTTGATTTTTTCGTACATCTCGAGGATGCAAGCTTAGAGGCGTCGTTTAAGCAATATCAAGCAAGAAAATCAAAAACTAAAACTCAATCTATCCGTATTGATTAAGGATGATCCGGAAGGTTCTCAGGCCGTTAAGCCAAGATGCAGGGATCCGGCTAGGCCGGAAGTTCGGGAAGCCTGGGATCCATAACCATGTCTCACAAGTGAGACGTAATAATAACCTAAGACCACAAAAAAAGGTAAAACAAGGTTATAAATTTAGTTCTTTTCATATATACTTTTTTAAAATACAAAACTCAGTATTGGCCATGTGGAGGCTGGTGTCCGGGCGGTATTCCAGGGATCCATACACGGTACTCGCCAGGTGGTGGCAGATGCCCTGGCGGAATTATTACAGGAGCAGGTGGAACATATATAAGACTTGGTGCTACAACAACAGGCTGAGGAGCAACAAAAACTGGGGCTGGTGCTACATAGACCGGAGCCGGAATACCTATACCAAAGTTAAAAAAAACATCTGTCCGTGCCATTGTTGTTGCTGGAATCAGAACAACCCCCAAAATAATTAATGATATTAGCAACTTTTTCATATTAAAATCCTCCAACTTGTTATCTTAAAATATTAAACTATAAAATCGATGTAAGGTTTCGCATTCAAGATAATCACCTGCAATGTCCATACCAGTAGATTTTATATTCTTTAGACCTTGTATAATATTAAATTCTTACAGCAGTTTATACTTATACCGGAATTACAGAAAAAGGAAAGTACAAACTACTGTGTAAACTTGCACTATGGAAAGCGTTTAAAGCTGCACAAAAATTTTAGCTAAACTTGAGCATATGGGGTCAGGCATGAATAAATGAGTTATTTTTCCTTTCTTGTTACCGTTTTCTCGGCGACATTTTGAAGGAGACGAGTGGAGGACTAAAGTCCTCCGCTACATGTCTATTCGCGGCTGGAAGCCGCTCCTACGAGTTTACTCGGGACTCACGGTTCTAAATGGCACTTTTCTGGATCCCCGACTACTCTTGTCCCCGTACGGTGCCGGCGGGCAACATTCGAGGATGACAAATGATCTCTACATGGATTCCCGATGACAGTCCTCGGGAATGACAAAAGAAGGTAAATTCCCAATTACTGATTTCGGATTAAACTATAAGCATGGCGTCGCCATAGCTGAGTAATCTATATCTTTTTTCTATCGCCTCTTTATAGGCCTTAAAGATTAGTTCCTTACCCGCAAATGCTGAGACTAACATCATCAGTGTGGATCTCGGCAGATGAAAATTAGTCAACAAAACATCGACGACCTTAAACTGAAAGCCCGGATAGATGAAGAGATCCGTAAATCCAGAGGAACTTCTGAGATTGCCCGAATTATCGACACTAGATTCCAAGGCCCTAACAGCGGTCGTACCCACAGCAATTACTCTTCTCCTCTCTTGCTTTGCCCGATTGATTGCTCTTGAGGTTTCTTCAGGAATTTCCCTATATTCCTCATGCATATGGTGATCTTCTATACGTGCAGTTTTAACAGGTTTGAAGGTCCCAATACCTACATGAAGTGTCAGATAATTTATTTCAACTCCGATTTTTTCCAGCCGGCTCAATAACTCATCTGAGAAATGTAGGCCAGCAGTTGGAGCCGCTATCGCGCCGCTTTCTCTCGCATAAACCGTCTGATAATAGACGTTATCGGCCTCTTCTGGTTCTCTGGTTATATAAGGCGGCAGCGGCATTTTGCCATACCGACCCACATATTCATCGACTCCGCTTTGAAAAACTATAGACCACTCGTCTCTACCATTCTTATTTAATTTACCGCTCACTCCCCTCTCAAATTTAATCTCCATCCCGGCCTTTGGATTTCTTACGAGACACTTCCATATCCGCGTATTTATCTTATCAACCAGGAACACTTCTATCCTTTTCCCAGAATCTCTTTTTCCGTAAAGCCGCGCGGGGATGACCTTTGTGTTATTTAATACTAGGGAGTCTCCCTCATGCAATATATCTTTGAGCTCATAGAAATTTCGATGCTGTATATTTCCATTATTCCTGTCAACAACCATTAGATTGCAACAATCTCTCCGCTCCTCAGGATAAAAAGCCACCAAATCAGCAGGCAGATGATAACTGAACTCTTCTGTATTCATTTTTTGGAAACCAGACAAGAATTATTTTCTTAAGGAAGTATTGAGTTCTCTATTTTCTATTTCGCTCCATTAGCTTTTTTATCGACAGCCTGAGCGCATTAAGCTTAATGAAGCCGGTCGCATCAGATTGATCGTATACAGAATCTTCCTCAAATGTTGCCAGATCCTTCTGATAGAGTGAAAAGCTGGACCTTCTCCCGGCCACAGTAACATTCCCTTTATAGATCTTTAACCTTGAAGTGCCTGTGACATTTTTCTGAGACTCTTCAATCGCCGCTCTAATCATTTCCATCTCTGATGAATACCAGAATCCATAATAAATCAACTCCGAAAACTTTAGTGTCAGCGAGTCCCTCAGATGCATCACCTCTCTGTCCATTGTTAGAGACTCCACGGCCCTATGTGCAATTTGCAATATCGTTCCGCCAGGAGTTTCGTAAACTCCTCTTGATTTCATACCAACAAACCTGTTTTCCACCATATCGACCCTGCCGATTCCGTTCTTTCCGCCAATTTCGTTCAATTTATAGAGGAGATCAACCGGAGGGAGATCCTCGCCATCCAACTTCACCGGGACTCCTTCCTCGAAATCAATATCAAGAAACGTGGGCTCATCCGGCGCATCCTCAGGTGAAACAGTCATTTCGAACATATCCTCGGGAGGGAGTTGCCACGGATCCTCGAGTACCCCTCCTTCGTAACTGGTATGAAATAAATTCCTGTCACAGCTGTAAGGTTTCTTGAGAGTCACGGGAACCGGAATCCCATGGCTCTTTGCATAGGAAATAAGGTCGTTTCTTGATCTTAGATTCCATTGTCTCCACGGGGCTATTACCTGAATCTCTGGGTTAATTGCGTAGTATGTAAGCTCAAATCTAACCTGGTCGTTGCCCTTGCCTGTGGATCCGTGGGCGACAGCGAATGCATTCTCTTTTTCAGCTATTTCCATCTGCCGTTTAGCAATGAGCGGTCTTGCAAGGGAAGTGCCGAGTAGGTAAGATCCCTCATAAACGGCGTTCCCCTTAAGCGCGGCGAACACAAAATCCTTAACAAACTCGTCTCTAAGATCCTCAACATAAACCTTCGATGCGCCTGTGTTTATCGCCTTTTGCTTGATCTCATTAAGATCCTCGCCCTGCCCAAGATCCGCTATGTATGCCACGACATCAGCCTCATATTCCTCAATAAGCCAGCGCAATATGACAGACGTATCAAGCCCGCCCGAGTAAGCAAGAACAATTTTCTCTATATCTCCCATTTTAGATTATCTCCTCCCGCATCGCTTTCGTCCGTCTATTCAGGGGAAATCTTCTATTATTCAGGTGTAATTCCTTTCTAAAAAACAGCCAAGATAAATTTTAAATTTTAACTGACCTAAATCGATCCGTAATATTTCATAAACGAACACTGCAGGAACCAAATATTCACAATCATAGTGTAATGAAGGGGTAGTTTAAAGGCATTTAACCTTACACATCTGGATTACATTGAAATTTTCATTCATAATGAAATTAGTTATCCTATTTACCCGGCTCGCGGCCTCCCCTCAGATCATGCAGATAAAATCTAACATCTTTATTCTCATAGAATTTCTCTAACGAAAAGCCGATGTACTCTAGCTTTTCATCATCGTCTCCCATATATGATGCCCTCTTCACCTCGTTTGACAACTTGCAAACTATCGGAATGTCCTCGGCGGGATTTTCGTGCGATATAAACCCTAGCTGGAATTCACCATCGATCTTGAAATCAACAGGAAGTGCGAAGCCCACCGCTAGCTTTGCATTTATCAACTCGACAACCATTAGTTTTGCCGTGGTACTTCCTCCCGTTGTCTCCGAGCCCCCAGTTACTTCAAACATATAGCCGTAATAGTCTACAGCAATGTCCTTTTCGCCAATCGATTTCAAATACATGTAGTCTTCGGCATCGAGCCAGCACATAATCTGTATCATGCCTACCTCCAGATGTTTGGTTTAGTTCTCCATGGTTTCAATAGGCTGATAATAATAACAGCATATTTAATAACACTAAACCAGACCGATGAAGCTCAACTGCCTACCAACCCCTTTACCCTCCCTCCTATAAGAGTTAAAGTCTCCGTTACACATAGTGCAAATATCGATAACTTCAAAATTTGCTACCCCTGCGTCAAGCAAGTTTCTAACGTTAGCCATTCTTAAATCAACTAGGTATTTCGAATCACTCCTTTTATACAAAAACTCACTCCACTTATCGTACTTCTTCATGAACTGGACGGCTACCTCTTCGCCAACCTCGTAGCAGCACATACCAATTGATGGCCCTATAGCTGCCGAAATCTCAGAAGACAAGATTCCATAGTCTTTCTCAATCCTTTTAATAGTCCTATTTGCGATCCCAGAAAGAGTGCCCCTCCAACCAGCGTGCACGGCAGCCACAACTCTTGCTTCCCCGTCGACCAGGAGCAAGGGAACACAATCAGCTGTGTAAATACCGACTCCAAGATTCCTCATACTCGTTACAATAGCGTCACCTTCTGTCCTGTTCTCTTTTGTTACTTCATCATTCAGGAGAAATACAATATCGCTGTGAATCTGCTTAATGGTATAAATCCTTTTCAGCCCAGAACAGTATGCGGCGTCATCGATATCCCCAATAAAATTCTTGCTTAAGAATCCATGGACTACCTTACCGATATTCGACAAATTTCGTGATATAACGGAATTCATTTATAGCTTAATTTTTCTCTTGTAAAAGCCCAATAACATCCCTTAAGTCTTCCGCGAGAGGAGCAGAAAACTCCATTATGTTTCCCGATTTTGGATGCTTGAAACACAACTTAGACGCATGAAGTGCTTGCCTTCCTAGCTTCTTTGAAACATACTCCAAAAAAGGAATTGCATATCTCTTCGGCCCATATACGTCATCCCCTAAGAGTGGAAATCCATTGTCTGCGAAGTGAACCCTGATCTGATGAGTCCTACCGGTCTTCGGTTCAATTTCAACCATAGTGATTTGGTCATATCTTTTTAAAATTCTCCAGCTAGTCAAGGACTCTCTGCCTGTTTTTGTCTTTGTAGTCATCTTAACCCGATTTGTCGGATGTCTGCTTATGGGAGACGAAAAGTTACCTGAGTCTTTCTCTATTTCTCCTGCAACGAGAGCTATATACGTTTTTTTTACCAGCCTCGCTTTGAACTGGTCAGCAAGGTGCTGATGTGAAAGATCGTTTTTTGCAACCACAATTATTCCGGACGTATTCTTATCGAGTCGATGAACTATCCCCGGTCTAATCTTTCCACCAATTCCGGATAGACCATTACATATGTATAGTAGCGCATTTACCAGGGTCCCATCTCTTATTCCGGCACCCGGGTGAACCGTTAAACCGGGAGGTTTATTAACCAGAATTATTTCATCGTCCTCATATACAATCGAAATGTTTATATCTTGCGGTTGAACATTCAAAGGTTCGGGAGGAGGGATGACGATGGATATGACCTCGCCACCGCTAAGTCTTTTTGAAGGTTTTATAGCCTTACCTTCTACCAATATGCTTTTTTCACTTATTAGTCTCCTGATATGTGATCGAGTAAGATCGGATCGTAGACGGGAGACCGCCATATCCGCTCTCAGTCCAGAAAGATCCTCAGGTACACGGAACACATCAAAATTATCCTCTTTTCTAATCATAGATATTAGTCATAATACCAAGCAGTTATTACAAGTATCAGTTACTTCCTTTTACTCTCTCCTTGATCACCCTGGCAGCGGCAGTCGTGACAACACCAGGATATTTTAATTATACCTAAGCACGACGGTACTAATAAACTGAATCACGCCCTAAGAAATGGCGTTGCATGATAGAGTGGAAATCTTGACTAATTATTCCTGACATAGACCTTACTAGATCTACATTTAATCAAATCAGAAGCCCGTCCGCGATTAACGGACAGTTCAAGAAATCCCGAACTGCCTATGACAGCTAAAAGCTCACCCTCCGACGCTTCAGAATATGACTTACAAACCCCATTTATTGAAATATCGCACACGTATAGCCTAGAATCTGAATCGACCATGCTACCGGGAATGTTTGTTACAAGATTCCCGAATGTGTCCTCGTATATCACTTCGCCAATTATCTCTCCCCCTCCAACATCAGGCTCTTTTATTTCAAGCATGCGCGGATTGAGCAATCTCTTCCCAAAATCCCCGATAGAAACACCCAGAGAAAGATGCGCAGCAGCAGGCGCAAAGATGTCCCTTCCATGAAATGTAAAACTTACCCTGGACAGAGAGTATTTTGGGTTAGAAATTTCATATGCCCTAATCGATTCTGATCCCAGAATAACATAGGTAAAAACTCCATTATCGGGACCGACGAAAAATTTTTCATCCGCTTCCAAGACAATCGGTTTCCTGACGCTGCCTACACCTGGATCAACCACTACTACATGTATCGTTTCTTTAGGGAAATACGGAAGGAAGCTTCTGAGGGTAAAAGCCGCACTGAACACATCATGGGCCGGAATCTCATGTGTGATATCCGTAATAGTAACATCAGGGTTAATAGTATAGATGACTCCTTTCATCGAACCCACATAATGATCCCTATTACCAAAATCCGTGGTTAAAGTTATAATACGCTTCATGTCGATTTGCCCGATACTTATTTGAACGATAAATTCTATTAATAAATTACCCGAATAGGATCTATAAAAAAATGAGGCTGACTATCCTTGGCTCTGGCACCTGTGTTCCCTATAATAGGAGAGGTTCTTCATCCTATGCA
>JBAUII010000063.1:0-8462 GCA_049682815.1 Thermodesulfobacteriota bacterium
TATCATGCAAGATATGATCGCTTCTCTCGAGAGTGGTTTAAAATCTTACAGAACTGCATCACTCTCAACAGAAATGATGAAATTGAACGATTTTATATCAAGGCTAAATAATATTGAGAAAGAAGAAAAAGCACTAAAACTGATAACCCAGGATCATAGAGAGACGCTCCTTGACTCTACAAAAAATGGAAATCTAAGAGACTTCGTAGATAATGAAAGGGAAAAGATTGAGATGCTCGAGAATTACCTGTTGGAAATGAAATCTAAATCTTCACCCGTTTTACCCGATGATGGAATATTCCAGAACCATCAATTATTTGACAGGATTCTTGACCAAACAGATGAGCTATCAAAGTGGCTTGAAGCCTTTGAATTCAGGGAAGCACTGATGCAATCAAAAGAAGTAGAGGAACGGATAAAAGGAATTAGCGACTTAAGCAAGCTCGGATATGGCCGGATGGAAAATCTTTCTAAACAAATGTATAAATCAGAATTATTGGCAAAGCAAATCCACAATGACCTTGAAAATTTATTGAAAAGTGAAAAAAAAGAATCCAATACCCAATATCTTGTTCGAAAGCAGAATGAAATCCGAGAAGAGTCTACTAGGTTCGCGAATGAACTCAGGAATTCTCAAAATGAACTTTCACTTCCACCCGCGATTGATGACTCGCTAGATGAAGCTAGGGATTTCATGAGCGGCGCGCTGAAAAATCTCAAAGAAAATGAACTATCTAGGGCAATATCAAACCAAGATGAAGCTATAAGATCATTGAAAAAAGCTCGAAGCCAATCCGAAGACTTACTTAAGGATTTTATGCTCAGTTCTAACGGAGCAGGAAAATCCGTTCCACTGGTACTAGGGAAAAATCAAAGTCAGGGAAGCTACCTCGGAGTCGATACCAGCAATGTTGAAATTCCAAAACCACAAGATTCAAATTCCCAACAGTACTTTAAAGAAAAGATATTGGACGCAACAAAGGAAGGTTCACCCGAAGGTTACAGCGATCTCAATAAAAGATACTATGAGAGGATCATCAAATAATGATATTTAATCTCGTAATACCGGTATTGGCTATGATTCTTAATGCCACTGTCGACCCATCTGGTACAGAGCAGTTAATTAAAAAAGGGGAAGATTATATAAACGCATGGCAGATTTCGATGGCCTCGGATGTCGCTGATAGAGTTTTAGATCAGTCGCTGAGCGATGATGATATACCACAAGCCTACTACTTCAAATCTATGGTCGAATACTATAAGGGGAACTATGCGGAAGCACTCGAGTATGGAAAAAGGGTCGAAATGTCGGACGAAGCCATTAAAGACAAATTTAGCCCTTTAGATTATTTTCTCAAGGTCTCGGAGTTTGGCCTGAAATTTAAGGAAATTGAAACGAAACACTTCAACATAAGATACATGCATCCAAAAGATAAAATTCTTATAAGTTACGCTGCAACTCTGCTTGAGAAAGCTTATTATGAAGTGGGTTTGGACATAGATTACTACCCAAAAACGCCTATAGTGGTCGAAATATACCCTGACTTAAAGAGCTTTACCGAGGCATCGACCCTATCCGAAAGTGATATTAAAACTACTGGTGTAGTAGGGATATGTAAGTTCAACCGAATCATGATTCTATCACCCCGGTTACTTCCAAAAGGCTTCTCATGGTTCGACACACTTGCTCATGAGTACGCTCACTACCTGGTATTTATTAAGAGTCAAAATAAAACGCCTGTTTGGATTCATGAAGGTATCGCAAAGTTCGAGGAAAAAAGATGGGAGGAAAAGGCTAGCGATGTTATCACCCCTTTTTATGAAACGCTTCTGGCTATCGCGCTGAGAGATAATAAACTGGTTTCAATAGAGAAAATGCATCCTTCGTTCGGTAAGCTTGACACTGCCTATGAAGCACAGCTTGCTTTTGCACAATCGGGATCGATGATTGAATATCTAGTGAATACTTGGGGGAGTGATGCGATAGTCAGTTTACTGGATAACTTAAGAAAAACAGATGATTATAAGCTTTCGTTAAAAATGGTTACAGAGAAAGAATTCGATAGCTTCTATGATTCGTGGGCAGGATACCTTAAATCTAAGAAACTTTCGGTTAGAATCCCTGACGTCGAAGTAACGGAATTGAGGTTTACTGAAAGCAGACTTTCTCAAGACGGGAGTGAAGACCTGATCGATATCGACGACATCAAAGCAAGAGAATATTCAAGGTTGGGCGATATGCTCAGGACAAGAGGGCGGTTGAAAGCTGCAGCATATGAGTATGAAAAGGCAATGCATTTTGACCAGACCTCCCCTGTAGTCTTAAACCGACTTACTTCGGTCAAGACCGATCTAGGCCAATACGATAATGCAGAACAACTATTAACGCCGATTATAGAATTGTACCCTGATTATATCGACACACATTTAAATCTTGGGAGAATTTACTTTAAGAAGGGGAATTTTGAAAAGGCGGAAGAGGAATTAAAAATAGCAATATCTATAAACCCGTTCGATCCAAAGATACACACAGCTCTGATAGCAGTGTACGAAAACCAAGGGGGGTCGGAATCAGTTGAAATGGAAAAGGAGGTTCTGAACATACTATTAGAAAAGGAGCCTAGAGATGAATCAGATTGAATACCAAAGAAATGAAGATGCTGAGAGGGTTGAAGAAGTTGCTGAAATCAAAAATGAGATTGTTAAGGAAATCAGCAAGGTAATTGTCGGACAGAAAAATGTAGTTGAATTACTGCTGATCTCACTTATTTCGTCGGGGCATTCATTGTTCGTTGGAGTTCCCGGTCTTGCAAAGACATTACTTGTCAGCACGTTATCAAACGTCACAAACCTAGAATTTAATCGAATTCAGTTTACACCGGATTTAATGCCTTCGGATATCACCGGCTCCGAAGTATTGGAGAAGGACGTATTAACTGACAAGAGGTTCTTCAAGTTTATTAAGGGACCGATCTTCTGTAATATTCTACTTGCCGATGAAATCAACCGCGCATCCCCGAAGACCCAGGCGGCCCTCCTTCAGGCAATGCAAGAGCATAGAGTTACCGTCGGAGGAGAAACATATCGGCTGGATCCTCCGTTCCTAATTTTTGCCACTCAAAACCCAATTGAACAGGAGGGAACTTACCCACTACCTGAAGCAGAACTCGATAGGTTTATGTTTCAAATTGATGTCGATTATCCTACACACGATGAAGAGATCGAGATCGTAAAGTCTACCACATCAATGTATAATCCCAGCCCAAGAAAAATTCTTGACGCCGATAAAATTATCTCTTATCAAGAGCTAGTCCATAGGGTGCCAGTCTCAGAACATGTCGCAGAATACGCCGTGAGCATTGCAAGATCAACAAGACCTAATAATTCAGACACTAACGAAACTGTAAGCAAATGGGTTTCGTGGGGCGTTGGGCCTAGGGGTTCGCAGTACTTGATTTTAGGGAGTAAGGCTAAAGCAGTTCTTGAAGGGAGATTTACACCAACCACTGAAGACGTGAAATTTCTTGCACCCGCAGTTCTTAAGCATCGTGTTGTCTTGAATTACCGTGCGGAAGCTGAAGGGGTTAAAGCCATAGATGTTATTTATGAAATATTGGAAAAAGTTAAACCAAAGATCTAGACAATTCATACGAGGTAGGAAAACCTGGAGTGGCACTTTACAATTTATCAACAATATGCTTAGGAGGGGTTTGCCAACCCCACAATTGACTTATTCCTTCACAACACTTTCGGGCTGAGTCACTTCAGTAATAGGTGATGTATGATTAAACTTCGAGGTAAGCAGGTGCCTAACCGCAGGCTCCATTCTCGAAAGAAATGGCTTAGGATATAGACCCATCACAAACATCATTATTGCAAGCGGGAGTAGAACCATAATTTCCCTCAGATTAATATCAACGAGCGCCTTGTTTTCAGCCTTATCGAGTTGTCCAAACATAACCCGCTGATATGCCCAAAGCATGTAAATTGCACCTAGAACTATACCAGTAGCGCCAAGGATGGAATAAATGTAGTTCATCCTGAACGCACCGAGAAGAACGAGAAATTCCCCAATGAACCCATTGAGAGACGGAAGTCCGATAGATGACAGCATTGAAACCATGAAAAATGCGGCAAGCAATGGCATCACCTTTGAAATTCCGCCAAATTCCTTAATTAACTTGGTATGTCTCCTTTCATAGACCATTCCGACAATAAGGAAGAGCGCACCGGTGGAAAGTCCATGGCTTATCATTAGATATATCCCACCCTCTATTCCCTGAATATTAAGAACGAAGATCCCAAGAACGACAAGTCCTAAATGACTTATGCTTGAATATGCAACTAGCTTCTTGAGATCTTCTTGCGCAAATGCAACCATCGCACCGTAGATAATCCCAATTATTGCGACTATTGAAATGAAAGGAAGAAAGTCGATGGTTGCCTCTGGAAAAATTGGTAGTAGGAATCGCAAAAAACCATATGCTCCCATTTTAAGAAGAATAGCTGCAAGGATCACGCTTCCGGCCGTAGGGGCTTCGACATGTGCATCTGGAAGCCAAGTATGGAATGGAAACATCGGAATCTTGATTGCAAACGCCAGAAGGAAAGCAAGAAAAGCTAAGCCTTGGGGACTTAATACTCCAGAATATGGAATGTTTATTCTATAAAAGTCAATCAAATTCATAGAAGCTGTTCCGAATTGATCCAGGTGCAGAGAATATAGATAGAATATGGCAATGAGCATCAAAGCACTACCAAACGCAGTATATATGAAGAATTTTATTGCTGCATATATTCTCCGCTCTGCTCCCCATATCCCAATTATAAAATACATAGGTATCAAAACCGTCTCCCAAAAAATAAAGAAAAGAATCATATCAAGTGCTATAAAGGTTCCAATGAGCGCGGTCTCGATCATAAAAATCAGTGCTAAAAACTCCCTCATCCCTCTCTTAATTGCATTCCAGGAACTAAGAATCGTAATGGGGATGAGAAACGTAGTGAGAAGCACTAGAAATAGGCTAATTCCATCGATACCCAAATGATAGGTTATCCCTAGGGTTTTTATCCACTCGGCTTTGACTTCGAACTGAAAGCCCGAGAAATCAATTTTAAAGTTTATAAAGAGCGGCAATGAAATAATAAATTCAATGAGGGCTATCACAAGAGCTCCGATTTTCATCGGTTCTTCAGACTCTTTGAAAAGTAGAGACAAAAGAATAACTACCAGGCTTCCAAAAACTGGGAAAAAGGTAATTACTGTTAGACTTCCGTTTAAAAGAGAGTCCACGTCGGCCGAGAACCTCCAAAGATCTACAAATTTGACGGTTTTGGGCTGTAAATATACTCAAGAGCTAACATATCCACAAGAACCTTTTCCTTGAGGTTTATAATTTATGGGCTAACTCAGATCGGCATCGAGTGAAGCTCCCCGTGGCGGAGCCGTGGCACATCTAAAAATAAAAGCTAATTGCTTCGTAGTACGATATACTCTATATGCTTACTTATCAATTCCTTTGTTAGCTAATTCCATAAACTCCACAATATCAATGACCCAAAACTACCCTAGTCCCTCTGCAGGAGCGGCATCCCTTCGACAGGCTCAGGGCAGGCTTGGCGCGATCGCGGCTGGAAGCCGCTCCTACCTAATTGACTATTTTTAGAAGCGTCATGATTGTTTTTACATAGTCACATCCGTGCACTATATTCTTTTCTTCCCTTCGAGCAATCTGTTCTCATCCCGGTAGTATAAACCGCGGGGTATTCAACAGGTATTCTTAATAAACGATAACAGATTAAAGACAAAAAGATTCGTCGAAAATGATCTATATGAAGAAAATCTTCGGGGTCGGGCATGAATAAATGAATTGTTTTTGTTTTGGTCGTTCTTTCGCTCCCGTTTTTTTGGAATAAGTAGTGAGCAATACGCATTAAGGTGAACCCCAATAATAGTCATTAAGAATTAAAGGGGACCAATTCTTTGTTTAAGCTTGCTCTATGCTCATCACGGCGGTTGAGATAGAAAATACTATCTTCGTCTTCGCTAGGGGATACGGTCTTCTGAGTCAGCAAATAGGGTTCTTGCAAACCTGGGTATTTACATAAAGTTTGGCACCATAAATAAAGTTAAAGGGTTGCATCCCCTTTGATTCTTTGATTCTGACGTCATGCGAACGGGGTCAAGAATAAATGCCATTTCACATTTCCCCTCTGCACACAGCGGCCTAACGTTCCGGTTCAGGGGCTGCGATACGCCGTCCGTTCGAACCGGTTGTTGGCTGACCGTTTTGTTCTCGCCCTGTCAGAAGCCTTCGAATACGTCTATTCTACGATCAAGCGAGGTCGAAACGGTCGAGATTCATCACCTTAGTCCACGCCGCTACAAAGTCCTGTACGAACTTCTCCACAGAGTCCTCACTTCCGTACACTTCGGCTATAGCCCGGAGTTCTGAGTTCGATCCGAAAATGAGATCGACCCGTGTACCGGTCCACTTATGGTCACCGGTTTTACGATCGCGACCCTCAAACAGTTCTTCTGCCTCTGAAGTTGCCTTCCATACCGTACCCATATCCAGGAGGTTGAGGAAGAAGTCATTGGTGAGTGCTTCCGGATGCTTGGTGAAAACACCGTGTTGTGATTGGCCGGCGTTTGTGTCAAGGACACGCATGCCGCCAACAAGAACGGTCATCTCGGGTGCAGCAAGCGTCAATAATTGAGCCCTATCAACCAGCATTTCTTCCGGTGATGCCGTGTTATTTGAATTAAAGTAGTTACGGAAGCCGTCTGCAGCCGGCTCGAGCACGGCGAAGGATTCAACATCGGTTTGCTCTTGCAACGCATCGGCACGTCCCGGGGTAAAGGGCACCGTCACATCATGGCCGGCATTCTTTGCCGCCTGCTCAATGCCTGCACATCCACCCAGAACGATCAGGTCAGCGAGAGAAACCATCTTGTTGCCGGATTGAGCATCGTTGAACTCTTTCCGGATGCCCTCCAGTATATCAAGTACTTTCTTCAGTTGAGCCGGATTATTGACTTCCCAGTCCTTCTGCGGAGCAAGGCGAATACGCGCGCCGTTTGCGCCACCGCGTTTGTCAGATCCACGGAAAGTGGATGCGGATGCCCAGGCGGTGGATACCAACTCGGACACAGACAGTTCTGAGGCAAGGATCATATTCTTTAAAACAGCAATGTCCTCATCGTTGATTAGTTCATGGTTCACTTCCGGAATGGGGTCTTGCCAGACCAGATCTTCCTCGGGGACTTCAGGTCCGAGGTAACGCGACTTGGGTCCCATATCCCGGTGGACGAGCTTAAACCATGCCCGGGCAAAGGCGTCTGCAAATTCGTCCGGATTCTCATAGAATCGTCGTGCAATCTTCTCGTAGTCTGGATCCACTTTTAAAGAGAGATCCGTGACAAGCATGAACGGTGCATTCTTCTTATTCGGATCGTGTGCATCCGGAACTGTGCCTTCCATTGCTCCGTCCTTCGGTTTATACTGCCAGGCACCGCCAGGGCTTTTGGTCAGCTCCCATTCATATTCGAACAGGTTCCTGAGAAACTTGTTGCTCCACTGGGTTGGCGTTTGGGTCCAGGTTCCTTCCAGACCGCTGGTGATCGTGTCGGGACCTTTACCTGTGCCGTAACTATTCTCCCAGCCGAGGCCCTGCTGTGCAATAGAGGCAGCCTCCGGCTCAGGACCGAGATTGTCATTCGGAGCAGCACCATGGACTTTTCCGAAGGTGTGTCCACCGGCAATGAGTGCGACCGTTTCATAGTCATCCATCGCCATGCGGGCGAATGACTGACGAATGAAGTGCGCAGCCTTTTTTGGATCCGGTTCGGCATTCGGGCCTTCCGGATTTACGTAGATCAGGCCCATGTGATCGGCAGCGAGTGGTCCCTTGAGAGTTCCATCGTCGTCATGACGCTTATCATCTAACCATTCACCTTCAGAACCCCAATTGATATCTTTCTCAGGTTCCCAGACATCTTCACGTCCGCCTGCAAAACCGAAAGTCTTGAATCCCATTGATTCAAGGGCGCAGTTGCCCGCCAGGATCATCAGATCGGCCCACGAAAGTTTCCTACCGTATTTTTGCTTGACCGGCCAGAGCAAACGTCGTGCTTTGTCGAGGCTCACATTGTCTGGCCAGCTGTTAACAGGAGCAAAACGCTGGTTACCGGTACCTCCACCTCCACGGCCATCGGCGATGCGGTAAGTACCTGCACTGTGCCACGCCATCCGAATGAAGAGTGGT
Source organism: Thermodesulfobacteriota bacterium (assembly GCA_049682815.1). GTDB lineage: Bacteria > Desulfobacterota_D > UBA1144 > Nemesobacterales > CSP1-2 > DASWID01. The sequence goes on from JBAUII010000063.1 coordinate 8,269, forward strand.
CCGTAATGGCCAAAATCGGCAGGCCACCAGTCCTGAGAGTCTGTCATCAGATCATAAAGATCTTGCTTCACGGCATTCAGATCAAGTTTTTTGAACTCTTCAGCGTAGTTAAAATCCTCACCCATCGGGTTCGACAGTGAAGAGTGTTGACGGAGTATGTCCAAATTCAACCGGTTAGGCCACCAGTAAAGATT
>JBAUII010000064.1:0-7757 GCA_049682815.1 Thermodesulfobacteriota bacterium
ACATCATAGCCGATGCGATGGAGAAGGTGGGAAAGGATGGTGTGATAACGGTTGAAGAGGGGAAGAGTCTGCAAACAGACCTTGAAGTGGTTGAAGGGATGCAATTTGACAGGGGATACCTCAGCCCTTATTTCGTCACCGATGCCGAGAAAATGCTCGTTGAGCTTGAAGATCCTTATCTCCTTCTTCATGATAAGAAGATATCAAACATGAAGGACATGGTGCCTTTACTCGAAGAGGTAGCGAGGAGCGCACGACCACTCGTGATACTAGCAGAGGATGTTGAGGGCGAGGCCTTGGCTACACTGGTTGTCAATAAGATCAGGGGAACACTTAAGGCAGCAGCCGTCAAGGCTCCTGGCTTTGGAGACAGGAGAAAGGCAATGCTAGAGGACATAGGAATAATAACCGGAGCAAGGGTTATAGCCGAGGAAGCTGGCATGAAGTTGGAAAATACCACCTCAAAGGACCTTGGAAGGGCAAAGAAGATAACAATAGATAAAGACAATACCACAATCATCGGCGGCGAAGGTAAGAAAGCAGAGATTGAAGGAAGAATCAGGCAGATCAAGGCCCAGATTGAGGAGACAACAAGCGAGTATGACCGGGAGAAGCTTCAGGAAAGGCTGGCAAAGCTTGCCGGAGGTGTAGCGGTGATAAAGGTTGGAGCCGCAACTGAGGCCGAGATGAAGGAGAAGAAAGCAAGGGTAGAAGACGCACTCAATGCCACAAGGGCAGCGGTAGAAGAAGGGATAGTCCCCGGAGGAGGAGTAGCATTTATTAGAGCAATTAAAGCTCTTGATAGCTACGACCCAGCCGATGACGAAGAGAGAGCGGGTGTCAATATAGTAAAGAAGGTCCTTGAGGAACCGCTTAAAGGGATTGCAACCAACGCGGGTTGGGACGGATCGATAGTAGTAGAGAAGGTAAAAGAACAGAAGGGGGCTAGCGGGTTTGATGCCGCGAGGCTCGAGTTCTGCGACCTGGTCGAGGCTGGCATAGTAGATCCCACAAAGGTGACCAGGTACGCGCTGCAGAATGCAGCAAGCGTTGCGGGTCTGCTTCTTACAACTGAAGCCCTTATTGCCGAAAAACCAAAGGAAGAAAAAGGCGGGGGTATGGGAATGCATGGACACCCCCATATGGATGATGAGTACTAAACGTAATTTACACCAAAGGGGGGGCGTAGCATCGTCCCCCTGTTATGTAGATGAAATTAATTGGAACAAAATGCCAGGAAACTGTAAGCTGAGAAGTTAATATCCAGATAGGTAATATCTTTAATTAACTATCTTACCAGACCGCTCGACGTTTCCCATTTTTACAAGTTTAGCATATGTTTTACTATCGCTTTTTTGACTTAAAAACAACGTCAAATCCTTTGGATCGTCTATATCGAGTGCAATTCTGGGCACGTGGTATATATCGAATTCAATCCCCCATTTCCTTGCCTCATCCATATGTTTATTAAAACTGTCATACCCAAACCTTGAAGGAAAAGCATCAGGGGGTCTTCGAAGAATGGCATTAGTACCCAATCTGTCCCTGGCGGGGACTAGGATTGCCGAAGGGTACGGCTTTTCCCTCTCCAAAATATAGTCTACATCTGCAGGTCTTATGAGCGGGACATCTCCTGGAATGACCAGAACCGATCCCGCTCCAAGATCTTTACAAACATTCGAGCTAAAATCAATCGAGCTGCTCTCGCTTTCCTGCTTAGCCTCATTTATAACCTCGATATCTAAGCTCCTTGCAAGTTCGGTAGCATGCTCATCTGAGGTAACCACAAATAGTTTCGTTAAAAGCTTAGAGCCCTTTAGCGCAGTAAGCACATCCTCCAGCATTATGAAAGCCAATTTAGTCCTATCACTTTGAGAAAGCACCGGAGAGAGCCTTTCCTTTGCGCGTGACAGGTCCTTCACAGGAACGATGGCAATTCTCATGTGAAACAATTTACAGTAGTTTAAAGACCATTTCCATAGGCTGTGCAAACCAGGCAAGGCTAATTGCTATATAATTTACTTATATACGATCCTTAAGAATCAATTAATATTCTAGACCAACTCGCTATCTACATGATATGGCAGAAAAACCACATTATCTTGCTCACAGAAGCCGCCTGAGGAAAAGATTTAGAAAAACAGATGGCAACAGCCTCCACGAGTACGAATTACTCGAACTCCTATTAACATATGCAATTCCGAGAGTTGATGTAAAACCGATTGCAAAACGACTCCTCGAGCGCTTTGGGGGACTTTCCGGAGTCCTTGATGCCAGTCAAGAGGAACTCGTGGGAATCAACGATATAGGACCGGTTTCAGCTACCCTCATACGTCTGGTAAAAGCCTTGTGCGTTTCATATTCGGTTCAAAGAATGAGAAATAAGGATATCCTCTCTTCACCGGAGTCTGTTCTGGATTTCTCACGGTTAAAACTCACAGGCCTGGCAAATGAAGCGCTGATGGCAATATATGTTAACGTAAAGAATCAGGTCATAGAGTATGAGATGCTTAACGAAGGCACTGTCGATAATGTAGTAATTTATCCAAGACGAATCATTGAGGGAGCGTTAAGGTATCACGCTTCCGGCTTAATTATCGTTCATAACCATCCGAGCGGAAATCCGGAGCCATCCGAAGAGGACAGGGTATTAACAAGATCCTTATCGGAAATATCAAAAACACTGGATATAAGGCTCCTGGATCATATCATTGTGGGAAGAAATGGTCATTTCAGTTTCAGGGAAAGGAAAGCGCTATGATCCAAGCGGGGTTGGAAAACCCCGCCTATCGATATGTCATGATAATATTAATGCCCATCGATAGTCGGGACTTTCGAGTCCCGAGCGGCTCTACAATTTTAAATTTTTACATGTATATTTAAGCAACTACCAACGCAAATAATGAAAATCGACTTAGACGAACTCATAAGATCTGAGGAAGCGGAGAGAGACAAAAGACTCGAGAGGGCCCTGGAAATAGCAAAAAGGGAATGGGGAAATATTAGGATATCATTAAAACTCTGTGGGGATATAGGAGAATTCTCAGATGAAGACTTCATGATAGGCATTATCGATGAAGACGTGATAATTAGAGAGCCTGAGAAAAGCCCCACGAAATCGGTCTCGTTTTATGCACCTACTTTCTATCCCATGTATCTTATAAAAAACCTCATTTCAATGGATGAAAAGCTGGAAGAACATGGATACAAAACTGTAGAAGCCCTCTATGTGTTCATAGAGCTTGTGACCAAGGCTGCGGAACGGCTTGGTTTGATAGGCACCTTCAGCATGGCTTTCGGTGCCGGGTACGCGAGCGTAAGAACCGGCTGGACCGCAGAGAAGGGTCTCCCGGTGGAGAGAGAGATTTTCTTCAATATGTTCTTCAAGGGTACAAAGAAGAATTTTGACTGGGAGTTCTTTTGGACATCGGTAGGGGAAAAACTAAAGTCGATATTCGACAGATTCTTGGCCTGGCAAAACGACCAAGCACTATATCAAAGAGAAGTAAGACCAAAGTCAATAATAAAACCCATGATGGTTTGAAAGTTGTAAAATGTTCAAATCGTCTGATTGCTCTTTAGAAGATTCCCAAATCCTCGTATTCGTCATCCGCAATATCCCCGAAGCTAGGAACCCCTCGACTATCTGCCAAGAACCTAAGCTTTACCACACCCGTAGGCCCGTTCCTCTGCTTCCCGATAATTATCTCCGCTATCCCGTCCCTTTCGTCGGCGTTTTTCCTGTAGGCATCGGCCCTATGAATAAAGACAACGACGTCAGCATCCTGCTCGAGCGCCCCGCTTTCCCTTAGATCAGAAAGCTGTGGACGCCTATCGGAACGGGTTTCAGTCTGACGACTTAGCTGAGAAACAGCAATAACGGGAAGGCTTAGCTCTTTCGCGAGGCTTTTTAAGGAGCCAGAAATCTCTGCAATCTCACGTTCCCTTGTCTCTGATAACCCAGTCCCTCTCATTAGTTGAAGATAATCAACAATAACAAGGTCCAAGCCCTTATCTTTCTTCTGCCTCCTTGCCTTTGCTCTAAGCTCTAAAACACTAATGGCGGGAGTATCGTCAATGTATATCTTCGCCTTGCCAAACGTATCCGCTGTTTTTATAAGCTTTTTCAAATCATCCTCGTTAATGTAACCGCTCCTGATATCTGAATAATTCACCTTCGCGCTTGCCGCCAGAAGCCTCAACATAAGCTGCTCTTTGGTCATTTCTAAAGAAAAAATCCCGACGTTAAACCCAAAATTTATAGCTGCGTGGGTTGCAATATCCAGACAAAAGGAGGTTTTTCCGAGTCCAGGCCTGGCTGCAACAATTATCAAATCAGCGGGTTGAAGTCCGCAGGTCATATGGTCAAGTCTTTCAAATCCAGTCGGGACACCAGTAATAAGCTCTTTTCTCGAATGAAGTGTTTCAATTATCTCTAATGCCTTCGCTGCGAGCTCCCTGCTTTCAAAAAAACTCGGTTTCACTCGATGCTGTGCAACATCGAGTATTGCATGTTCTGCCCGGTCAATAAACTCATCGACGTTTATTCCCTCTTCATGCCCGTGGCTCGCTATCTCAGTCGCGGCAAGAACGAGTCTTCGAAGAATCGATTTCTCTTTTACCAACCTCGCATAGTATTCTATATTGACCGTTGTCGGTACTATTTCTGTCAGATAGGTGAGATAGGAGCTTCCACCGACCTCTTCCAGGAGATGTCCATCAGACTTCAAGTAATCAAAGAGAGAGAGAATATCGATCGGTTTGTTATTTCTTTCAAGCTCAACCATTGCATGGAACATTTTTCTATGCGATTCCCTGTAGAAATCCTCGTTTGTTAATATATTGAGTATCTGGTTTATAAGATCTCCATCTATTAAAATCGCGCCAAGCACGGCCTGCTCAGCCTCTATATTCTGTGGTAATGGTCTTGCTAGATTCACCATATAGAATCCTAAGAGAAACCTTAAATCGATCTATCTCTACTTAATAATGCTTAGAGGCTTTACTTCCCCCAATATGAGCTTACATGCCCATAGATAATCTATAAGCTAACCTTTTATCAAGGCCGGCAGCAATTATCTTCTCCTGAGCTGTCATTATATCATATTCAAGCCTAAAGAACTTTATAGCTTTTTCATCATGCTCGTAGATAAGAAAGGATGCCCTAGGATCCCCATCGCGTGGCTGTCCAACGCTTCCCGGATTTACCAGGTACAATTTTTCCCCGGATAGCTCAACCTCGTTATCGGTAAAGCCTTCCACTCTACCATGCGAATAGACGTAATATACCTTTACATGAGTATGACCAAAGAAGCAGATCTTCGCTTTAATCATGAGATTAAACTCTAAGAAGGCTTCCGAGCTCGAAAATATATATAAATCCGGATCTGATATTGCACCGTGTACGATTAGAAAATCCTCAATCTCCCTTTGATGCGGAAGGCTAAAGAGAAAATCCCTGTTCTCTTCAGTGAGTTCATTCCTGGTCCAAAGTGCTGCATTCCTGGCTATAGGATTGAAATTATAGGGCTCGCCTCTGCCACACGCTACCATATCGTGGTTTCCAATGATTGAAGTAACTTGCCTCTCCCTTACTATATCTAAACATTCATTCGGGCTTGCACCATAACCCACGATATCACCAAGACAGACAATCTTATCTACGCCCATACTATCTATTTCAAGTAATGTCCTTTCGAATGCCTCAAGATTAGAATGAATATCTGAGATGATAGCATAATTCGTAGATAATAGACCCATTCATGTTCCCTACTTCAGGATTACTATTCCAATGTCCATGACATTGGTACCCGTCGGTCCCACTTTGACGAGTGCTCCCAGTCGATCAAAGAACCTGTAAGAGTCATTTTGCGACAGGTACTCCCTGGCGCTAAGTTTCATTTCACGTGCTATTTTTCTTGTGTCTCCATCACACATAGCACCGGTTGCGTCTGTGGGTCCGTCAATGCCGTCAGTACCGCAAAAGAGCCCCAATATATTATGATCCATGATCTCCATGGAAAATGACAAAGCTGTCTCTGTATTTCTTCCACCCTTTCCCGTACCATTAATGGTAACAGACGTCTCACCGCCAAATATTATGCACGCCGGTTTTTTCACAGGGGTGTTAAATCTTTCGATATCAAACGCTATCGCAGCTATAACCTTTGCCACTTCTCTAGCCTCACCCGAGACTTGGGACGAGAGCAGAAAGGTGCCATATCCAAGCTCTTTTGCCTTTCTCTTTGCAGCTATGAGAGACTTAAAATTACTTCCCACAATTATGGTCTGAACCCCCTTTGGATCATATTCAAATCCCTTCAGGGTTTCAGGTAGGTATCCCCGCCGTCCCTCTTCCAAATGTACCATCACTTGTGGTGGGATTCTATGCTCAAGCCTAAGTGCTTCTATAACACGACAAGCATCATTGAATGTAGTGGGATCCGGAACCGTTGGCCCTGAGGCAATTGCATCAAGCCTGTCACCAACAACATTAGAAAGTATTAGTGTTATCACTTGCGACGGAAACGCCTTTTTGATGAGACCCCCGCCTTTAATTTGAGATATATGTTTCCTAACTGCATTGAGTCCATACTTATCTACCCCTGAATTTAGCAACATCAAAGTGGTGTTCTGTTTGTCCTTCAATGAAATCTCCGACGCCGGCATTGCAAGAAGAGCACTCCCCCCGCCAGAGATTAAGAAAATCACAAGATCACGTTCATCGGTTCTCTCAAGAAGTTTTAACACTTCATTAGCAGCACGTAGGCTTCTCCTGTCAGGAACTGGATGACTAGATAGATAGAACCTTGATCTTTTAAAGTCAAATTGAGGTTCTGAATTCGACACCACGATTCCATCCTTGATCCTTTTCCCTAAGATATCCTCGACCGCCCTGGCCATCGCAGAGGCAGCTTTTCCAAATGCTATAACGTACAAAGACCTGAATAGATCTAGATTGTAGGTCCGAGAATCTACTCTAAACTTGCTTCCTCTTAGCTCTACATGATCCAAAACACACCTCATGGGATCCGCCGCCTTTAGTGCTTCCTGATAAATATCCATAACGTGGTCTTTAGTCTGATGAGAGAACATTCGTATTTCAGAACGATGACAATCTTAAATATGGATTCATTCCATTTTAATCTTTTCTATAACCTGATCTATCTTCGCCTTGGTCAGATTCTCGTGCAACTCGTCGTCAACCAGCATGACAGGGGCGGTCCCGCACGAAGCCAGACACTCGGCTTCAAAGAGAGTGATTCTGCCATCGGGTGTTGTTTCTCCGACTTTTATACGCAATTTTTCGCTCAGATAATGCTCTACCTGCCCGGCACCTCTTAGGGCGCAGGAAAGCGTTCTGCATTGCCAAATGATATGCTTCCCAACAGGTTTCGTAAAAAACATAGTATAGAACGTTGCAACGTTTTGAACATTTGAAGTGGGAATCCTAAGGATCTCAGCTGTCTCTTTCATTGATTCAGTTGAGAGCCATCCATACTCGCTCTGAACCTCATGAAGCACCGGGATAAGCGCGGCCTGATTTGTTTGAGATTTAGACAAAATTTCACTAATTTTTCCTTTGAGTTTTTCTGAAAAACGCATGCGGGATAGATTCTCCTAGAGAGCTAGACGATATTTAAACTAACATGGTTTGTATGCGTGTCAAGAAAGAATAGACAAGGGTAAATCAGATTTAGAGATTTAAGATGTATCTCATGATATTTTAAGTAGAGACGCAAAATTTTGCGTCTCTA